>JAAETT010000108.1 GCA_024228115.1 bacterium | reverse complement strand
TGCAACGCCAGCGCACTCCATACACGGTTGACCTGCTGCGGACTCAGCTTGTGATTGAACCACCGCATAAGCCCATCGTTCTTGATGTCCATATACAGTAGGGTCCCGTGCTCATCCCGGAATGGGATAACTGTCCGCCCGTCTCCCTTGATTGGCACAAGGCTGTCCACCTCGAACTCAAGTGCAGTGTTCACGAATTGCTCCCACTCCTCGATTCCTCCCTGCTGCGCTAAGTCCGCAAGGATCTGCATCCCGTCAATCTTGATGAACTGGCTGGGATCCTCAATCGGAGACGAGTCGCCAATAGCCGCTTTAGCCTCCCGCGCCTGCTCTGCGAACTCCTTCTTGCCTTGGTCCTCGAACGCCTTCGCTAGTGCTTCCGCCACCTTACCGATAGACGGACGCGCTCCAGGTACTTGGTCTGCCGACAAGATGTTGCCAAACTCCTGCATCCCATCTCGCATCAGCCCGTCCGCAATTACCTGGTTGAGGTTCATGGCGTGCGCTAGGTCGAACAGCTTGAGACTAGCCTCCATGACGTGCTCAAACACAGGCCCCACGGGCTCCATGCCACCGACAAGCTTCTTGGAGATGTCCGTGTTCAATGCTGACTGCATTGTTGTCCCAGGATGCCCCATGAGTTCAACCACCTCGATCAACTCACGCGGCAGTCCCACATAGTCCCCCGGATCGCTTGCCCGCATACGCTCTACGTAGAGCCGCCCTGCATTGCTTGATCCCGCCAAGTAGTCCAGCACAGAATCCCACCACTTGTAGTAGATGTCCGCTGCCTCTGCGAATCCCTCTGGAGCATTGGCTACCACATGGCGAGCATCCTCTACGCCGAGACCCCCCTCTCTTATTGCTGAGGTCAGCCGCGTCTTCCGCGAATTCGCCGTCCCTCCTGTCATCCTTATTTTCCCATCATCGCCCAACTCTGCGGCCACATCCTCATACAACGCGATCACCCGCCGAGCCCAGAGGTACTTGGAGAACTCTTTCACACGCCCCTTTACGTGCTCCCCAATTGCGACTAGCGGCTGCACGTCCTTCCTTACCTTTCCGTCGAAGGTTTGCGCCTCCCGCAGAATGAACTGTTCGTTGATCGCGGCAGGTCTGCCTGCATACGCTTCATCCAAGAGCATAGGATTCTGGGATGTCCTCAACTCTTCGCCGCGCTCTCGGGCAATTACCTTCAGCGCCGCCACGAATTCCCTTTGCGCTAGTGCCGATCCGATCCATTCCTCTTCGCCCAACTGCTTCAATTCCCTCCGTCCCTCTGGAGTAGTCACTAGCTGCATCCTCTTCTTCCACCGAGTCAGGGGGTTGCCTTGATCCGACGATTGCGCTTCCTGGCGGGCAAAGGCTCCTTGCCTCCTGAACCGAGTGACAAGTTCCTTCATTGTCATCAGCTTCTCGTAGGTCTCAGGGTTGTTGGCAGCGAAGGTATCCTTGAACCACTTCGTTGTACGGGGAAGGTATTGCGCCCCATCAGCGGTCAACTCGATCCGGATGAATTGCTGGAAACCACGCATCATGGCTTCAGCCTTGGCCATCTTGATCTCATCCTGCGCCGCCTTCTGTTCCCGCAACAAGTCGGCCCATATTTGGTAGTCCTTCCGCCGCATCTCTTGGGGGATCGCTTTCATTGCCTCCTTCACGTTCTGCAACAGAACTTTCGCCTTCTTGATTTGCCCCGGCTCGATCTGCGTCCCTAGTGCTGCCAACTCCGTAACAGTATCCTTCGCCATTGCCGAGCGCCCTTTGTGGCTAAACGCCTTCAGTATTTGAGCCGCCCGATGCCCATACTCCGACGAGCCCTCCGGTCTGGCTTCCTTCCTTTGAAGGTCTACCTCGACCACGACCGCCGCCATCTTCTCCATCATCTCCGCGATGTTCTTCGACTTCCGCATTCCCAGCAGACCCCGGCCAGCGTCTACACCTTTTGCCCCTCCAGCCAATCGCCGCTTGCGGGCCTTGTCCTGTTCTATGTTCTCCTCTCGCCCCTCCATGACAACGATGCCGCCGATGGACTCATACATCTTCTCGACCAATCCAAGGATCTGTAGGTATGTCACAGGGTCCTCATCGAACGCCCTTCCTGGATACTTTGAGTCCACCAACCCACGCAAGCCAAACCCAATGCTCACCATCTTTCGGGCGAACGCATTTCCACCCAAAATGGTCCGTTGCTTCTTACGCAGCATCATCTCGTCATACGTTAGAAATCCAGATTCCGCCTCGAACACGGGGTCCTCTTCCAAGACATCATCCGCTGTCAAAGGTTTTACTGAAGACACAGGCCCCATATCCGTTGCCGCTTCTGCACCTTCCCAATCGCCAGCCTCCTCCATCCGCTTCTTGAGTTCTGCCCCGACGATTTCCTCACGAGTCATGTTCTGAAAGTCACGGCGGATCTTGAACTCTCTCGCTGCACCCACTCCCGCCGCACCTGCCGGGACCATAGAAAAGGCCACAAGCTCCGAAGCTGCCTGCGCCCACCCAGGAAACAGCCCGTCCATACCGTCAAAATCCTCCTCCCAGCCGGGGACTCCTTGAGCCAGTAAGTGACCTACACCCACTGCTCGCTCCTCCAGGAATTCCCCCATGACGCCATTGAACTTGCCCTTCTCGGCAATCTTCAACAACGCATCCATGGTGTTCTTGCCACCCTTGCCTAGCCACCGTTCCGCCGCCTTCATTTGCAGCGCCTGGACCTTGGTGATGAGCGGGATCTCCTTGACTCCAGCCTTCACCATAGCGCCGCTAAAGATCCCCTTTGCCCCCCTCGCCAACGCCCCGCCGCCAAGCTCAGTGCCCACCTCGATCATTCCATCGATGAAGCCTTGCGGAAGAAGGTCCAGCGTTCCAGGTATCGCCTGATCCATAGCCACCTGGAACCGACCGAACTCATCCCCCTTCCACTCAACACGCCCCAGCGCCTTGCTCGCGGCCCCTGCGCTAATGATTCCCCCAGAGTCCTCCAGGCCCATGAACTTGCCAAGCGCCTGCGAAGACACCTCCATCCCGCCAACAATCGTGGCCACCTTCCCCACGCCCCTTGCAGCGTTGACAGTTGCACCCTTAGCTAACGCCCCCGCGCCCATACCCTTGGCCAGCTTCCTTTTCGCCGTTGCCTTTACGATCTGCCCGCCAACCGCACGATGCGCCCGCAACGCCAACTTAGCCTTTGTCGCACTCAGAGCCCCCCTCCTCGCCAAACTCTTGATGAGTGCCTTAGTTCCATCCTTCGCAGACTTCTTGCCTATAACGACTGCTGCTTTCCCCACACCGGCACCAGCCGCCAATTCAACCAAGAACTTCGGCAGACTCATTACGATGTCCGCAGCCCCACCCATGATGGTATGCCCACGCTGTTGATCAACAATCCAGTTGTTCAGTAATTGCAAGTCATGCTGGCTTGCAGTACCACGCTCTGCTCGCCTTGCCCTTACCAGAAGATCCGCATATTGCCCGAATTGTTTCGCGGTTCCATAGATGGGCACACGCTCTGACCCCGCGTCTTCAATCGTTTCAAAGAAACCTTTTGCACCCAAGGGTTCTTGAGCAATCACGTCATCCTCACGCCCAGAACCCGGGAGTTTGGATGCGGTCTCCTCTGCGCTCTCCGCAGACGGTCTGGCAGTAAGCTCTGCTGACGTTTTCGCCCAGTCAGGTATCTCAGTCATAGGTGTGCCCTATTTCTTGATGTCCCGCGAACGTCCACGTATCACGCTCTTCTTATTTTCCTTTATGCGCTCTTCGTTTTCCCTAGCCTTCTTAGCGGCCCTCTCGTCCAACCATTTGCGCCGCTCTGCGCTTACCCAACCAGCCTTCTTGGCCTCGCGGGCTATACTTTTCGGCGGATCTCCAATGTCTACCTGGGGGAGCCCCGCCTTCCGCGCTTTTTCGTTCGCCAAGAATGCCTTCATCCACTTTTCGTCTGCGTTCTTCTTAGCCAGCTCGCTCGTTGTGCGTCCAGCCTTGCGCTCCTTATCCTTGTAGATGTTCGCCTCGTACACTAGATCGGGATCAATCTCCCTAAGATCCAACATGCCCGGATTCAAAAGCCATGCTTCATACTCATCCTGTGCATCTTCGTTCCACAATAAACCAGACCTTTCAGCCAGGGCGGTTATGTGGCGTACTTCCGTGCCAACGTCTAGGTCTGCGCCCTTTACCGATTCAGTAAAGTCCTGGATTTGCCGATACGCGAACTCCTTCAATTGAGGTATCGCCGTATCCACCGGCACCAGCACGTCTAACTTCGGGTCGTACCCCGCAACCTTGAGCGCCGCCGTCAACTCACGCCCACGCGCCTCTTGGTTTGCTGAGTGCCTTTCCCCATAGCCCCGCGCCAGTACGCCTCGTTGCACCTGGTTAGCCTCATCGATTCGTGTGATCTGCTCAGAGTCTCCCATCCCGATCAGTTCCAGCGTGCGTTGCGCCTTCTTTAGGAGACCGTCCTTCACTTGCACCGCCGCTCTAACGCTCTTGGGCGTACTAAGCCACGCGATACGTTCCTTGTACTGGCTGATCCTTGGGTCTGAGGGGTTCACCTCCCCAATCTCCGCGATTTGCTGGCGAAGTAGATGAGCCTCATCCTTCTCGCCTTCATCCGTGATTGCCGCATCAATCTTTACGCTACTCTCCGAGACCCAGCGTGCGATCTCTGTTCGCAAGCCATTCTCCTGGAGGACCCTCCCCTCAACCTCCCTAACACGCTCCGCATAGCCTTCAGGGTCGGCGTGGAACATGTGTTGCGCTTCAGCCATCTCCATTGCGATAGCCTGCTTTTCTGCCTCATTACGGCCCGCCGCCATTACAAACTGCTCACTCCGCGACAGGTCCCGCAAGCTCTGCGCCCGAGCCTCGGCGTCCTTCCGCATCTGCATATCTTTCACCCGGCTCATAATCCGCGACCTCACCCCCGGATCGAACCCTTCTAAGCTATCCACAAGGAGATCGGACTCCTCTTGCGTGATCTCCGAGTCATCCCCCATTGCCTTGAGTAGCAGGGCGTCCGCCTCTCCACGCTGTTCCTGTAAGTCCCGAGCCTGCTTGTCCTGGGACGTAACTAGCGCGAACTTCTGTTGCGTCAGCGTTCTACTCGCCTGTCGATCTTCAATCTCTGCGGTTAGACGAAGATCGCCCCGAGCTTCCTGTGCCCGGTTATGACGCAACCGCTCGGAGAAGGCATCCATAGCCATCTCGCTCTGCTGCTGCCGAAGCTGCAACTCGGTCATAGCCATCTCTCTGGCCTGCTGCTGATCCTGAACCCTGCGAGCGGTTTCAAGTCCGGCGGCTGCTCCTTGAACGGCCTTCTGGAGGCCAGCGTTTCCTGTCTCGAATACGAATCCCATTATCTACCGAACCCGGGTGTGAAGGGGTTTGCGATG
>JAAETT010000107.1 GCA_024228115.1 bacterium | reverse complement strand
GCGGTCTGCAGGAGGCGAGCATGAGTGGTAGCAAGGTACGAGTAGCCATCTCCCGGATCTGTGGAGCATTGCTCGTTTTGGGATTGGGGCCGGGAGCCGGGTTGGCCGCGGAGCCCGTCGTCCGGTCGAAGGGACAAACGGTCTACGTCGCAGCGTACTCGTACGTTGTGATGGGATCCGGGACATACAAGTTTCCCGTTTCTTCGACGTTGGTCATCCGCAACACAGACCCCCTGCATGCGATCGTTGTGACCGCTGTGGACTATCGTGACTCAAGGGGAAAGCACCTCCGCCACCATGTGAAGGAGCCCATCGCGGTCGGTCCGCTGGCGTCGATGGATTTCGCTTTGTGGGAGCCCGACACGACCGGAGGGCAGAGCCCGAGCTTCATCGTTCGATGGAAGGCGAACGAGACCGTAAACGCGCCCGTTCTGGAGACGCTGATGATCGGAGGTCAAGCTGGCCGCGCCATCTCGTTCGTCGGCCGCGCGTGGGTGATCGAAGAGGCGGGCGACCCGGATGACGAAGGAGCGGCGGCTGGGCGATGAGGCGTGGTAGGGTCGAGGGCTGGCGCGGTGGTCCGTAAGGCGGTGGCCTTGTCTGTATCCCGGGTTTCCCCGTTCGTGCCCGTGTAGACCCCACCGTGACTCCGTTTCCAGCCCCCGCCACATCGAACGCAGCATGCGGATTTC
>JAAETT010000106.1 GCA_024228115.1 bacterium | reverse complement strand
GGAGCTGGCGATCCCGAGAGAAGGCCACCTTGAAAAACACACCCACAAAGGGCTAATCACACCACACCTGTCTTGGGCGGCTCCCTATGGCCGCTTTTCAGACGTTCACGTATGGCCGGTTTTGAGGTGTTCACCGAGGGTGGCAGAAGGGTCCTCGGCTGCGTCTGCTCGCTCCATGATCGCTGCCGTGCATCCCGCACTGGAGCTCGTCGACTATTCGAAGCCAAGTGCCGGCCTTACGGACGTTGTGTCTCACTCGATGTTTCACGAAGCCACGGTGATTGGCGATCCAGTACCCATCGCGGCCGCACATGAACTTGGAAGCACGTGGCCTCGCCTCAGCGTTGCGGGCCAGGAATCCGGCCCCCCGCGCGCGGATCTGGTCGCCTCGGACCTTGGGGAGGTCGTGGCGTTCGCAGCGAACTTCCTTGCCGCCTTTGGCCACGCACTCAACGATGGAGATCTCTTGCTCTCGGGAGCCTACCTTGCTCGTGCCCCGGCCATCTCAGCTGGCGACCTGGCTGTTGCGGAGTTTGGGAAGATGGGCTCGGTGAGTGTGCGGGTTGCGGCCTGAACTGCCGATCAGCGGATTCGTTGGGCGGCGAGGAGTCGAGATGAAGCGCCTGGTTCTTCTTCTGATGCTCTTTTCAACTGCTGAGGCAGTCGCTCAGGATCTGAGCCTGCCCTTCAAGGGTCGTTGGTTCGTCATGCAGGGTGGGGATACGCTGAACGTCAACCACCACATGGCCGTCCCTGCCCAGGCGTATGGGATCGACTTTGCGAAGGTCGGTGGCCCCAGCGGCCGCGAGCTGACGCGTCGCACGCCCACCCGCGTCGAAGACTTCTTCTGTTGGGATGAAGCCGTGCTCGCACCGGCGGAGGGAGTCGTCGCGACCGTGGTTGGTGACCTGCCCGACAATCCCCTGGGTTCCAAGGATCCTTTACGGCCAGCCGGAAATCACATCATCATCGAGACGAAGGAAGGCCTGTTCGTGTTCCTTGCTCATCTGAAGAGGAATTCAGTGAGTGTGGTTGTGGGCGATCGTGTTCGAAGAATGCAGCCATTGGGCCTTTGTGGGAACTCAGGAAACTCGGACTACCCGCACGTTCATCTCCACCTTCAAGACACCGCAACGTTCAACCACGGGACGGGCCAGAATCCGACCTTCGGCCCCATCGACGTCGAACTAACGGGCAAGCTTTTCAAGGCGGTCACATGGCCGCTCATCCGGGGCCTCATCGTGTCCAACACGGAGAAAACGGCGGGCTCGCAGAGCCGGATCCCCTCTCCGCGTGCCGCGCCGAACATCAAGACGTCGCCCACAGAAAGCTGGGCGATGCTGAATTCGGTAGCATTCTGGCATCGGGACCCCACAGCACGACGTTGACGGCCAGCGTTGTGTCTTGCGGCTGAAGCCCGACGTATTGCGGCGCGAGGAACCTTTGAGCTTCCAGGATCTCGGCGGAATCGGGGAGTTCGTCGGCGGCGTCGGCGTGATCGTATCGCTGATCTACCTTGCCCTTCAGATCAGACAGAACAGTCGAATCGAGCGCCTCAATGCCCGGTACGCCGTCCACCAATCGATGCAGCACGTGATGGATCGACTCGATGACGACCCCGAGTTGCAGCGAATCTGGCTGGCCGCGCTGGCCGGCGGTGAAACCGCCGAAGGCGATCGTGAGCGGCTGGGCCGGTTCTTGTTCAGGTACTTCAGCCAGATGAGCCTCGCGTACACATTCGCGGAAGTCGAGCCAGATATTCGAGAAAGGTATACGCCACTCCTGTTGCGTTTCCTCGAAGCTCCAGCCGTGCAAGGTTGGTGGTCTCGCCAACGCCTCCTAATCGCAGAACCCTTCCGATTGGAGGTCGACGCCCACCTTCGTTCGATTGCACGCGGGTAGTTGGTCGCCAGGACCGAGGTTACCAGGATGGATGAGGACCTCTTCAAGATCATGTTCGAAGCTCAGGCGAAGAGCCCGACGCTTCGTGACGTGTGGCGTCACGCCTATGCGGACGACTATCCGGAAGATGCCGATCCGCTCAGCTTCGTCACCTGCAGCGATCTGCGCGGGATTTCCGAGGCTCTCGGCCAGGAGGTCGGCCAAGATATGGCGGATATCGGCTGCGGCGCTGGCGGACCCGGGGCCCACGTGGCGAAGACCTCGGAAGCTCGACTCACGGGAGTGGATTCTTCTCCGGGTGCTCTCGGGATTGCTCGGAACCGTCACCTTGGCGGACTTCCCGAAGGGTCGCGTTTCCAGCAAGGGGAGTTCGCGTCGACCGGCTTGCCCGATGCGTTCGCACATGGCGTGATGAGCACTGATGCACTGCTATTCGCGGACGACCCCGCGGCTGCGTTTCGAGAGATTGCGCGTGTCATGAAGCCTCGAGGCCGTTTGGCCTTCACGAGCTTCGAACTCAAAACCCGCAGCGAAAGCCTCCGAACGGGCCCCATCATCGACTATCGGCCGTCATTAGAGAGTGCCGGCTTCATCATCGAGACCTACGAGGAGACACCAGACTGGGAAGACAGAATGCGCAACGTGTTCTCGGGCATCCTCGATCGTCGCGAAGAGTTGACTCGTGAGCTCGGCGAACCGGCCGCTCCTCTCACCTTCGCATGGGCTACCTTGCGCCCACCCGAACTCTCCGAGAGTCGCCGCATCCTCGCCGTCGCGCAGCGCCCGTGACGTCGGCAGGATCGAGAGACACCCCGATGACTCAGAAATACAGGACCGCGTTTCTTGTGCTCGTTCTGCTGCAAGCCCTGCATTCTGTCGAGGAGTACGCCTTCGAGTTCTACGAGGTCTTTCCCCCAGCACGAATTCTTGACGGCATGTGGCCTGGAATCGCCCATCCCGGGTTCATCGTGTTCAACACAATGCTCGTGTTGTTCGGTCTGTGGTGCTTCTTCTGCCGCGTTGCACCAGGCGAAGCCACCGCGCGTCGTTGGGCGTGGATCTGGGTTGCCATCGAGCTTTACAATGGCGTTGCCCATCCGGTCTGGGCGGTAGTCGCCCGAGACTACAATCCAGGTCTCGCTACGGCGCCGCTCCTGTTCGTGGTCGCGGCTCTTTTCGCGCGTGGGCTTCGGGCCGACGGAAGAGGCGCACTCAATGAGTCCGCTGTCTAGATCGAAGCGTGAACCATGGATTTCCTCAGGGCCCTATCTGCGAACAATGAGCCCATCGCAGCTCAACGGGGCGCTAGACCCGGCATCGAATAGCGCGGCTCAAATCGCCGCTGTACCGTCCTGGCATCGATCTTCTCAGTGTCGGACGAGTCCGGTAGCGCCCCCCCTCCACCAGTCAACGCCGATCCGCAAGACAACAAAGCGAGGCCAGGTGGAGCACAAGGATACCCTTCTTACGATCGCCGAAATCGCCGTGGCGCTGGCGGGCTTTGCGAGCCTCGTGAGCGTCATCGGGGGGCGCCAGGACGACGCATTGCGTGTCTTTGCTTCGCTGCGCCTCAGAGGGATGCTCGAGGTGGCGTTCCGCAACGCAGCCTTCGCCTTGTTGCCTCTCCCATTCCTTCAGCTTGCGCCCTCCGATCCGATGGTCTGGCGGATCTCGAGCGGGTTGTACGTCGTCGTAACCGTAGGCCACACCGTCCTTCGCTGGCGCCGCAACACTCCTACTGGTGAAGGATGGCTCAACGTCCCCTTATGGATTCTTCTTCCCATCAGTGTTGTCGTGGGCCTGACGAACGTTCTCGGAATGGGTGGTCTCAACGCATTCTCGCTCTACCTCGCAAATCTATTGCTTGGCCTGTGTGCCGCCGGCCTCTGGTTCCTGTCGGTCGCGGATTCCGTTTTCCACGGCGAACAGAGTTGAGTTCCCGGCTCGGCCGCCGAAAGGCGAGCATGGTGGTCACGACATGCCTAGCGAGCTGCTGACGACGATCGCAGAATGTGCCATCGGCTTCGCGGGGTTCTCGGCCCTCGTGGTGATCATTCCGCAGTTGGCAGGCGAGCCCTGGCGAGGTCAGATGGCTACGGGTCTTTGGCTCATGGTCTCGTGGTGCCTGACCGCCTTCGTCTTCTCCCTGTTTCCGCTTGTGCTCCGTGAGCTTGGCGTTCAGGAGAGCACAGCGTTGGCGATTGCCAGCGGAGCGCTGGGCATCGCAATCCTCACTCAGGGTGGGCTGGCCGGGAAGCGGGATCGGAAGCTCGCGCTCCCCGGAGCCGCTCGACGTACCGAACGCCGTATCCTGGTTGCGGCGAGCTTTGCCCTCTCGATCAGCCTGTTGCTCTTCCTCAATGCAGCGGGAGTGCTCCCGGGCTCCCGTTCAGGGTGGTATCTGACCGGGTTGTTGTCGCTCTTCATCCTGGCCGCAGCACCCCTCTCTCTCTTCCTCCAGCAACTCGACGCGGGTCGGAATCGAGTCGCCGCCCCGAGCGATGACGGCGACGACTGAGCTCGAATAGAGGTCGGAAGTGTGGCGGGTTTCAGCTCCTACGCGACGATCTCGTAGTCTCGCGGCCGGAACGGGCGGGCTCTCAATGCGTACTCCGCCGCGAAGCCGGGATAGAGCGAGTGGTTGCTGCCGTCGTCCGAGAGATACCAGCTGTTGCAGCCGGTGGACCACACCATGTGCTTCATGCGGCTCTGCAGGCGATCGTTGTAGCGATCCTGCACGTCCTTGCGGACGTCCACGTAGCGGAGCCCTTCGCTGCGCAGCTTCTTGATGGCCGTCATCGTATGGGCGATCTGCGCCTCGGTGTAGACGAGCACTGAAGTGTGACCAGGCCCGGTGTTGGGCCCCATCAGGATGAACCAGTTCGGGAAGCCCGAGACGTTCATTCCCTTGTAGGCGACGGCGCCGTCCTTCCAGACCTCATCCAGCTTCCGGCCACTCTTTCCCGTGATCGGGAAGGGTGCGTTGGCCAATCCGAGGGCGAAGCCGGTGGCAACGATGATCGCATCGACCTCTCGGAAGCTGCCGTCTTTGGTCTCGATCCCGCCGCTCTTGATCTCCTCGATCGGGTCGGTGACCAGTTCGACATTCGGCCGTTCGAAGGAGGCCCAGTACTCGTCGGAAATCAACATGCGCTTGCAGCCGAACTGGAAATCCGGCGTGAGCTTTTCGCGCAGTGCCGGATCCTTCACCTGGGCCTTCAAGTGAGCAAGAGAGCCTTTTTCGCCGAGCTTCGAAAGGCGTTCGTTGTCGAGAAAGATGATCGGACCGAACAGCTCGCTCATCCAGTAGATCATGAAGCGGTTGGCGCGCAGCAGGATCGGGAAGCGGGCGAGCAGGCGCTTGTAGCGTTCCGAGTAGACCTTGTCGCGCTTCGGCACGACCCAGGCCGGCGTTCGCTGATAGACATCCAGTTGCGCCGCCTCCCGAGCGACCTCGGGCACGACCTGCACGGCGCTGGCACCGGTTCCGATCACGGCCACACGACGGCCTGCCAGATCGTACTCATGATTCCAACGTGCGGTATGAAAGAGTTCGCCCGTAAAACTCTGAATGCCCTTGATCTCGGGCATCGCGGGATCGACCAGGCCGCCAACACAGGAGACGACGACCCGCGCTGTGAACGTCTCGTCCCGTTCGGTCGTGAGCGTCCAACTACCCGCGGCCTCGTCGAAGCGCGCCTCCACGATCTCCGAATCGAAACGCATGTGCTTCCGCAGGCTCCATTTGTCCGTGATGCCCAGCAGGTACTCCTGGATCTCCTCGGACGGTGCGAACCGTCGGCTCCAGTTGGGGCTCTGCTCGAAGGAGAGGGAGTAGGCGTGGGAGGGGACGTCGCAGGCCGCGCCCGGGTACGTGTTGTCGCGCCAGGTCCCCCCGACCTCCGAGGCGCGTTCGAAGATCGTGAACGAATCGATGCCCGCCTTCTTGAGCTGGATGGCGGTTCCGATGCCCGCGAAGCCCGCACCGATGATCGCGATCGGGAAGTCCGCAGACCCTGCGTTGCTCATGAGTTCTCCTCTTGCATGAGGCCCTTGCGGCGGAAGGCCACTGGCCTTCCGCCGGGCCCGGCGCTAACTGCCTCCCAGCGATGCGCCGTGGGCTGCCATCCACTCGCCCATCCCTTTCTGGGCCTCGGGGTCGAAGTCATCGCGTAGAAGCTTGATGCGGTCGCCCTCGAATACTGCCGTCTCGATGCCGGAGATCACCAGATCGGGTTTGCCCGCCTTGGTGTAGGTCACTGCCCATTTCATCGTCAGCGTATCGCCGTCGACCGTTGGCGTTTGGAAGTCTGGAGAACGACTGTCCATGTTCCGGTCGAAGGCAGCCACGCCGCCCTTCAACTTGGCGATCACGGCATCGCGTCCTCGTGCGTCTGCCGGTTCGCCTTCATAGACCGCATCTTCCGTGAAGTACCCCTCGATGCGGGACCAATCATCGTCTTCGTAGCTCTGCTCGAACGCGTCGGCGTAGGCCTGATAACGATCCAGAATGCTCATCGCTTCTCCTTCATCCCCCAGGCCAGGATAGGGCATCCCGGTCCGCAGCCGGTTGCCTGGAATGTCTGTGGCAGCACGAAAGGGCTGGGCCCGATAGCGGAGGCGACCTGTAGGATCCCGGGTACACAGAAGCCAGGAGGCACGATGAGCGCTACCGAGATTCTTCAGCCGGTCATGGTGATGGGCCTGCTTTCCGTCGTGATGTTGCTCTGGATGTACGCAACCCGTTTCCCGGCGATGTCGAAAGCCGGGATCACACCCGAACAAGCCCAGGACACCGCCGCGCTCAAGCAGCTGCCTCCGGAAGCCGTCCGGGTCGCCGACAACTACAACCACCTCTTCGAACAGCCCACCCTGTTCTACGCCGTGGCGCTCGGGATCGCCGTGCTCCAGCACGTGGATGGCCTCCACGTCGCATGCGCCTGGGCGTTCGTCGCGTTGCGGATCCTGCATTCGATCGTGCAGGCGACCCTCAACCTGGTGCCGATCCGCTTCGCCCTCTTCTCTCTCTCCTGGGTGGCCCTGGCCATCATGATCGTGCGGGAGGCCATCGCGGTCTTCTGACGCCTCGGGAGAGGCCCCTCACCATTCCAGGCATTCCCTCATTTACAATACGGCCCGTATCGTATATGATTTCTGCCTTCCCTAGGAGGACTGCGTGGACTTCGATTTCTCCCCCGAAGAGCAGAAATTCGCCGACGAGGTCGAGCAGTGGCTCACCGAGAACCATGACCCCGTCGTGATGGACCCGACCCGCGAGAACTTCACCCAGCTCGCGGACACTCCCGAGCGGCGCGACTTCATGAAGAAGCTCGCCAAACAGGGCTGGCTCGGAATGTCCTGGCCGAAGGAGTACGGCGGGCAGGAGATCGAGGGCGTCTACGAGTTCATCCTGAACGAAGCGCTCTCCCGCCACGCGGCGCCGCAGATCGGCAAGGGTGTGGGCATCATCGGCAAGACGCTGATCCGCCACGGCAGTGATTTCCTGAAGGCCGAGTTCCTGCCGAAGATCCTGTCGGCAGAAGTCGAGTTCGCTGTGGGCTACAGCGAACCCGAAGCCGGCTCGGACGCGGCCAACATGCAGTTGAAGGCGGACAAGGTCGACGGCGGCTGGAACCTGAACGGCCAGAAGATGTGGACGACCTCGGCCCACTTCGCGGATTGGTATTGGGTGGGTGCACGCACCGATCCGGACAAGCCGAAGCACGACGGCCTCAGTCTGTTCCTGATTCCAATGGACCACGCGGGGCTCGAAATCCAGAGCCTTCCCACCATCGGCAAGGACACCACGAATCAAGTCTTCTTCACCGACGTATTCGTGCCGGACGAGTACCTGGTCGGCAAACGCGGCCAGGGCTTCCAGATGATCGCCGAGGCCCTCGATCTCGAGCGCTTCACGATGTTCACGCTCTCGCCCATCAGCGAGCGCACGCGTGTACTCGTTGATTGGGCGAAGACCGCAACCCGCGATGACAAACCGATCCGCGAGAATCCGGACACGCGAAGGTTGATCGCCAACATCGTGACGGATACGGCGGTCGCCAAGGCGCTCAGCACACGCTTCGTCTGCGCCGCGAAAGCGGGAGGCAAGCCGCCGTCCATTCAATCTTCCCAGTACAAGCTCTTCACCACGACCCTTTCCCAGCGCGTATGCGACGAGGCGCTCGATATCACGGGTGCCGCTGGCACGATCCGCGAAGGCCAGGACGAGGCACCGATCCGCGGCCGCTTCGAGGGCGCCTACCGGGCCACGATGAACGAAACGGTGGGAGGAGGATCCTCGGAGATCCAGAAGAACATCATCGCGCGGCGGCACCTCGGCCTGCCCAAGAACTTCTAGAGGACTGCAGGATGGATCTCGAGCTCAGCGAAGAGCAGCAGATGATCAAGGACATGACCCGGGCGCTGCTCGGGGAGCACTGCCCGATCGAGGTCGTCCGCGAGATGGAAGACGACCCGAAGGGCTATCCCGCCGGCCTCTGGAAGCAGATGGCGGAGGCTGGCCTGGTCGGCGTTCTCATCCCGGAGAGCCACGGCGGAGGCGGGCTCGGCCTGCTCGAAGCGGCGTTGGTCTACGAGGAGCTGGGCCGGGCGATGGCGCCAACGCCCCACTTCGTGAGCGCCGTTCTCAGTGCGGGCATGCTGCTGGAAGCGGGCAGTGAGGCGCAGCAGGAGGCATGGCTCCCGAAGATCGTCGCCGGTGATGCCATCCTGACGCCCGCATGGCTCGAGCCCGACCGTGGCTTCGGACCGGAAGGTGTGGCACTTGCCGCCAAGCGGGAAGGCGACGAATACCTGCTCTCTGGCGTGAAGCGTCATGTGAACTACGCGAGCTCCGCAGAGCGGCTGATCGTGCTCGCGCGTAGCGACGACGGTGTCGAACTCTTGTTGGTCGATCCGTCCGGTGACGGCGTGGAGTTGAAGCAGATCCGCTCCCAGAGTGGCGAGGCGCACTACCGGGTCGAACTGCGCGATGTCCGGGTACCTGTCAGCGCACGCATCGGCGCTGCGGGCAGTGGTTGGGAGACGTTCGCGAAGGTGCTTCAGGACGGCCTCGTTCTTCAAGCCGCCCAGGCGATCGGCGGTGCCGATCGCTGCCTCGAAAACACGGTCGAGTACGCCAAGGTACGAAAGCAATTCGACAAACCCCTCGGTGCCTTTCAGGCCCTGGCGCACTACATGGCCGATGCTTCGACGCAGATCGAAGGCGGCAGGGTCCTCGTCCACGAAGCCGCGTGGAACGGAGCCCTGGGCCGCTCGACCGCGCGCTTCGCGCCGATGGCGAAGCTCTTCGCCTGCAACACCTACCAGGACGTCACGCGGGTGTGCGCCCAGATCTGGGGCGGCGTAGCCTTTACCATCGAGTACGACACCCAGATGTACTTCCGGCGCGCCAAGGAAATGCAGCTCTCGTGGTGGGACACGCCCTACCTGGAAGAGCTGGTTGCCGCGGACGTGCTGGACCAATAGAGGAGCACGAGATGGCCGCCCAGACGAGCTACGAGATCCAGGGGAAGACCGTCACGCTTCCGTGCGAGGTCCGCGACGCCTCCGCAGGCACGGTCATGTATTTCGTGCCTGCCCAGGAAGCCCAGAAGCTCGTGCCGGAGGCCTTCGAAGTGCTCGAGCCGGCCCCGGGCCAGACGCAACTCTCCCTCGCGATCATCGATTACCGGGACAACGATCTCGGCAACTACAACGAAGTCGGCGTCATCTTCTTCGTGAAGCCCCGTGGCGCCGGCGACGACCAGGCCGGTACCTACATCCGTGCCCTCCCGGTCGACCAGAGCTTCACCTGCGAGGCCGGCTGCACCATCTGGGGCTTCCCGAAGACCGTTGAGGAGATCGACTTCCAGTACGCGGAAGCCAGCGCTACGTGCCGCTTGACCATGGACGGGAAGCATGTCCTCACCCTCACGGTTCCCCGCGGCGGCGGCGACGAGACGCCCGACGTCATCAACCTCGGCTACACGCTGCTCAGCGGCGCTCCCCACAAGAATGAATTCACGCGGGGCGGGCACGGCGAGAGCACGACGCCCGGAGCACAGGGCGTCACCCTCGAGCTCGGCGAGCATCCCATCGC
>JAAETT010000105.1 GCA_024228115.1 bacterium | reverse complement strand
GGATCTCCCGCCACTCTTCGCTCGACCGTCTCACCTTGCCGTTCGCTTGCACCCGCACGCCGCCTCCTTCTGGATTGTCATGCGGTGGGTCTACATCGTGACGGCGAGCCGGGGAAGAACGTCGATGTCTGACCGCTTACGCCTTCGAAGCCAACGCGGCGTAGTGAGAAATGAAGGCCTGGTAGCTCTCGAACCACTTCGCCCAGTCGGCGTCTTCCGAAAAAGACACCTCGCCGCGCCATCCAGTACCAAGGACATCGACCTGTGGTTTGAGAAAAACATGGAGCCCCTGAGCCTGGGCCATGCGAATGACCTCAAGCAGGCTCTCGTCCGTTGGGCTCAGGTCGGGATGGGGTTGAATGTTCTGCGAGGATCGCTCCGCCTGGACCCAACGCGGCGTCAACGCCAGCCACTCGACCCCAGCGGCACGCAGTTCCTCTATCTGGGAGCGGGCCTCGGGTCTCGAATAGTCTTCACTCGACCAGCCGCCGAAGGTAAAGCCCTTCTGGAAGACCGGGTGGGAAACCTGCGCCCTGGCTGGCAGGGCATGGGAAATACCAATCGCTGTGAGCAGGATTGCGACAATTCGAAACCCCAGCGGACTCCCTCCCCTGGCTGCCTGATGGACACCCTGCACAGCCGCCGTGAAGACAACCCGCCCATGCGGAGCCACCTGAATCGAACCCCGACTGTACCATTCCTCGACGCTTGACGTGCCCCTGCGGGTTGCAGCTTCTGGTTAGGCGACGCCTCGGGCGGCCAGATATCCGCCTGTCGCTGCGAGCGGAAGGTGGAGAGCGGTTCCACCGGCAACCAGCCATAGGGGCTCCAATGCTCCCGGGAGGAAGAAGAAGGGAACTCCCACAACAAGTGACAGCATCCCAGCTCCCAGACCATGGGCAACGGGTCGACGGCGAGCCCACCGCGCCGCCACGTATCCCCCAGCCAGCGTCATGAAGGAACCGACGGCGTAGGACATTGCCAAGAACCACAAGGAACCAGCATAGGCCCCAGGATCTTCACCGGACGTGAGACCGACGATCTCCCAGACCAGGGCCACCACGAAGACGATGATAAACGTCCCGATGAAGTCCACACCAAGGCCACCGACGAGCACCGCCAGAAAACTGGAGCGCGGCTGCAGATCTGGGCCGCGCAGTTCCGCATTCGGGGGACGGTAGGCTTCGACCAATTTGCGCGCGCCGCTCAACTAGGTGGAAATCAGACTCAAAACGTACACGCCGCCCCCGCGAGCGACAATACGAAGACCTATCAGATGCGAGGCATCCACAAGGAGTGGAGCGGAAGCCAGGGCAGGCCAACCAAACCTTGGAGTGCGTGGTAGCCACCGGCGATGCCATGCCATGGGCCCCCCGGGAGCAGGACGCACGCGCCTCGCTCCGCGACGCTGACGGAGCCGAAGGCTGCGGCGATTCGCCGACATCTGACACTTACCGAACCGTCGGTAGGTCTTCATTTCGGCCGTGGTTGTGTGTCGCATCACTGAGCCCACGCGGCAACGCCCATACGTTCGTTGCATGGCGACGCGAACGGGGACGTGAATCGTCGGAGCCAGAGAAGGAGAACCGATGAAGAGACGAATCATCCTGAGCACCCTCGCGAGCGCCCTGCTCGCCTTTGCAGCCGGCACGGGCACCAGCCTCGCACAGGACACCCGCGGCACGATGACGTGCATCTACGAAGGCAAGGTCTTCCAACCAGGCGACCGCATCGAAGTCGATGGGAAGACGATGATCTGCAACGGATCCACGGGAACGTGGGTCGAAGCCGAAGAGTAGGTTGGATCCCCACGAAGCGGGGCCGCTGGTCCGTGTCCGGGTCGGCGGCCCCTCCATTCGTATGAACGGAGTCCGACCGTAGAGAGGGGACAGAACGTGTTCCACGCGCTTGCGCTGCTTGCCACCTTCGCGATCTGTTCGTGGATCGCCCTCGATCTACTGCTCTCGGCCTCGTGGCGTCAACGCATCGCGTGCGTTGCCGCGCTCGCCATCTCCTGCGCGTGCTGGGTTGCGGGGGAGCTCTTGCTGCTGGCGGCGGTCGAGCCTTCCGAAGTGCTCGCCGCGCGACAGGTTCTCTTCCTGGGAATCTGCCTGCTGGGGCCGACCTGGCTGTGGAGCGCGCTGGAAGCCCGCAGCCCCGGTTGGACGAAACGCCGAGCACTGCTGGTCGGCTCCCTTCTACTGCCATCGCTGGCGATCTACTCGATGCTCTATTGGGATTCGAGCGGCCTCTTCGTCGATGGAACCGCCCGGCCCGCGCGACATGGCCCGCTCTTCGCGGTTCACGCCGTCTACTCCTGGAGCCTCATTGCCATCGGGCTGCGGCTACTCCTCACCACCCCGGGAGCCCTCGGCGATCCACCCGAGGGCCGCCATCGATGGCTGCTCGTTCTCGCCGTCCTGGCACCACTTGGTGCCAACTTCGCCTACCTGGGATTCGGGCCCTGGCCGATCGACCCGACCCCGCTGATGCTGGGCTTCTCCGCGCTGGCACTTCGCAGCGTCGTCCTGCACGTCTTCTGGGGCCCCTACTACCTGCCCTTCTCCCGGACCGGCGCGGTCGAGCAGATGGAGAAGGCGTTCCTCGTCGCCGATCACCGCGGCCTGATCGTGGACGCAAACCCCGCGGCCCACGCATTGTTGGGTCATGTCGACAGCCGATCGCTGGCGGATGTGGTTTCGGAGCTCGAGCGCCGGCCCGGCGCCCTCGAGCCGGAGGGCTTCTGGCTCAGGCATCACGGCCAGGTCGTAGGCGCAGGGCTGGTGATCGCCGACCGCACCGAGCAGCGGCGCCTCGAGCACGAATTGGAGACGACCGTCCGCCTCGAAGCCATTGGTCATCTCGCTGCAGGCGTGGCCCACGAGGTCAACAACCCACTCACCTACCTGATAGCCAACCTCTCGATGCTCGAGCCCCTGATCCTCGCCCTCGCGGATTCCGACGTGGCGAAACGCCTTCCCCGAGAGGCGCGCGAGATCGTCGGGGAGAGCCCGCTGCTACTGGCGGAAAGCCGCGAGGGCGCGGACCGCATCCGGCGCATCGTGGCGCAGATGGGCGCGTTGACGGACGTCTCCGACAAGACGGCGGGGCCACGCCCGCTGGATCTGCGTGCGATGGTGGACAAGGCCTGCGCCATGGCGAACCTGAGCGGCCAGGATGCCGGGCCGCGGATCACCGGAAGGGATCATCTCCAAGCCGTAGCGGTCGAAGCCGACGTGCAGCACATCCTCCTCCATCTGCTGCTCAACGCCCGGCAGGCGGCCGGACCGAAGGGAGAAGTCGAGGTCCGGCTCGTCCGAAAACGAGACTGGGCCGTGGTGCGCGTGCTGGACGATGGGCCCGGCATTCCCGAGAAGGATCTGGCCCACCTCTTCGACCCGTTCTTCACCACTCGCCGGCCCGAACGCCTCGGCCTCGGATTGAGCCTGAGCTGGCGGCTCGCCCGAAGGGGCGGCGGGCGCATCGAGGTCGCCAATCGGATCAACTCGGGCGCCGCATTCAGCCTCTGGGTTCCATTCGATGGGAGCTGAGCCAACACCAACGGAAAGCCAGTCGGCACTTCCGCAATGCGGGACGCTGGGACCCAGCAGCGAGAACGCTGGGAGCAACTGCGCTAACTCGCATCCGGTTCGACGGCTCTTATGGCCCAACCGTGGTACAGGTGATGCGACCGACAGGCAGTAGCCGCTGCCTGCCGGTCTTTCACCCGGAGTCGGTAGACCGCAAACGCCTCGGTCCCTCGCGAGACCGTCAACAAGCAAGGGTCACCGCCTCCACTGCTGCAGCGAAGCTCG
>JAAETT010000104.1 GCA_024228115.1 bacterium | reverse complement strand
TTAAAAACTCTGACGCCCATTCTCGACGACGCTATCGCGGTCGAGTGTAACAAGGGCGCGACGCATATACACTCAGTGCGGACGGGCCTCCCGACTATCACGTGGGGACGCTTGTACCAAGGCATACCACAGTCGAAGAGTGGTAGAGCCCAGGTAGAAGATACCACGGGCTTCGCAGAAGGCTTGAGCACTGTCGACGAGCGGCTGCTTAAACTGTCAAAAAATGAAGGCGCGGTCAGGCTGTCCGAGGCACAAGCGTACCTCGAAGCTATGGCACAAGAAGTTGACACAAAGGTCTTCTACGGCAATTCCGCGTCAGACCCCGAGGAGTTCATGGGACTCGCTCCACGCTTCAATGATTTGAGCGCACCAAATGGTGGGCAGATCATCGATGCCGGAGGCACCGGGTCTGATAACACCTCTATCTGGATGGTGGCATGGGGTGGCAACCAGACTCAGCTGTTGTACCCACAAGGTACGATGGCGGGCGTACAGCGGGAGGATATGGGCCGGCAGAGAGTCGAAGACGACGACGGCAATCCATTCTATGCGAAAGAAGAGATGTTTACCTGGCACGTAGGTCTCGCCGTGAAGGACTGGCGCTACGTGACACGCATCGCGAACATCGATGTCAGCGACCTGAAAGCAGGTAGCGTGCAGCTGTTCGACTTTATGCGCAAAGCATATTGGCGTATGCAGAGTCGACGTATCCCAGGCGGACGCGTGGCGATCTACGCTAACCGCGATGTGCTGGAAGCACTTGACGCGCTGTCTACGAACGCAGGTGCGTCTGACAGTTTTGTCCGTCTGACTCCGATGGAGATCGAGGGCAGAGAGGTCTCCAGCTATCGGCAGATGCCACTGCGGGAGAGCGATGCGCTCCTGAACACTGAAGCGCGAGTCACATAAGCGCCCGGTTTTCTACCATTAACCTTAATTCAATTTAGGAGAACATCATGATATTTTCGATTCAAAATCTTTTCTCGGATGACCAGGCCATCACCGGTGATGCCGACTCAACCAACGTCATCGACCTCGGTGTGGCTGGCACGCCTTATGGCGGCGCTGCCGCACTGCACCAGGACATTGGCAAGGGTGCAGGGGTGCCGATACTCATCCAGGTCACGGAGGCGTTTAACACGTTAACGAGCCTGACCATTACGATCTCTACGGGTGCGACCACCGCGCTCGGCACGAGTGTCGCGAGTGTGACTATCGCACTAGCTGACCTGGTCGTCGGTGCGCAGGTACCGATCATGGTACTGCCGAACGGCATCGTCGAGCGATACCTGGGCGTTGAGTACGCTGTCACGGGCACCGATCCTACTACTGGTAAGATCACCGCTGGCATTACGATGGGCAATCAGACTAACGTCACCGGTGCGTAATATGTGGAGGGGGGCGAGAGCCTCCCTTCCTTTAACTTTTTAGGAGAAAGACATGCCAACATATAGAGTCCTGGAGAGGTGCTTTCACGACGGTAAGCTGTACGACCCCAAGGGGAAACGTCCTGTGCTTGTGAGAACGCACCCATTCCCGAGTGTTAAAAAGAAAGAGCAGGTGCCATCGAGCTTGCAGCGCATCAAAGACCAGACTGCTGCGCAGAAAAAAGTGCAGGAAGAGGCAGCGGCAGAGGAAGCGAAAACTGCTGCTAGTGACGCCGAAGCCATTGCAGGAGCGTCATTCCTGGAGGCACCAGTAGCAGAGGCTAACACCGAAACGTTGGGAGGGTAACTCTCGTGAACGATCATGCAAAGCAAATGTATGGTGACTAATGGCCTCGGAAACTGAAATCTGCCAGATGGGCCTTTTCAACATCCGAGGAGGCACCATCAACAACCTCACCGAGTTGAGCCCGCAGGCGATAGCGTGTGCGGCGAAATACCCTGTACTGCGAGACCGGTGCCTACGCGGAGCGGACTGGGGTTTTAATCATAAGATTAAGGCGTTAGCCCCTCTCACGACTGAAGTTTTCGGGTGGGCGTACGCGTACCAGTACCCGACGGACTGCCTTGAGGTCAACCGGTTGGTCGGCTCATATGAGGAGGTTATAGCAGGCACATCGACTTACATATCGAGTTTGCTAGACCCTACACTGCGCATGGGCAAGAGCTTACGGGCGCCGATCTCTTACGAAGTGTTTAACTTCGACGATAACAAAGTGATCGCG
>JAAETT010000103.1 GCA_024228115.1 bacterium | reverse complement strand
CGGAGCTGGCGATCCCGAGAGAAGGCCACCTTGAAAAACACACCCACAAAGGGCTAATCACACCACACCTGTCTTGGGCGGCTCCCTATGGCCGCTTTTCAGACGTTCACGTATGGCCGGTTTTGAGGTGTTCACCGAGGCAATAGCGGAGTCGAGGCCGAGGGAGAGCTGCCCCCCCAGGGGAGGGCCTTGACGGAGCGGCCTCTAGAGGGCATCTATGTGCGCTCCTCCGGGGATTGGAGACCCATGGCGACGCGAATCAAGAAGGGTGACCTGGTTCAGGTCATGACCGGCAAGAAGGTCGATAGTGGCCGGCAGGGCCGTGTGCTCGGTATCGACCGGGAGAAGGGCAAGGTTCGGGTGCAGGGGATTCGCATGCAGAAGCGACACCTGAAGCCCGGTGCACGCGCCAGCTCCCGGACTGGGGGCATCATCGAGCAGGAGGGCTTCATCGACCTCTCCAACGTGATGCTCGTCGATCCTGGAGACAACAAGCCGAGTCGGGTGCGAATCGAGGAGCGTGAAGGCAAGCGCGTACGAGTGTTCGTACGTAGCGGCGAGCCCGTTCCCGAGCCCCAGAACGCCTGAGTGAGGTTGCCATGGCCAAGAAGGGCAAGCGCGAGAAGATCAAGCTGGAGTCCACGGCGGGGACCGGTCATTTCTATACGACCACCAAGAACAAGACCAACACGCCGCATAAGCTCGAGTTCAAGAAGTACGACCCGAAGGCTCGCAAGCACGTCGTCTACAAGGAGACCAAGCTCAAGTAGCTTGGTCGAACGCCGCCGCGAGCAGTTCGCCAGGCGGCGTCTTCCCGGACCACAAGCGGATCTGCTCGACCGCCTGCAGGACGAGCATCCACTTGCCGCCGATCGGCGTGGCGCCGCGGGCGCGGGCATCGCGAAGAAGCCTGGTCTCGGCCGGGTCGTAGACCGCATCGAGCACACGGCTGCCGGGTCGCAATGCACCCGCCGGGACAGGGGAGCGCTCCTCGCGCAGCCCGGCGCTCGTGGTATTCACCAGCACATCGTGCTCCACGTCCGCCAGGGCATCGAGGCCGCCGGATGCGTGGGCGCCGAGTTCCTTCGCCAGGCGGGCGGCCGTCGCCTCTGTGCGGTTGAGCACCGTGACCCGCACACCCCGGCGGAGCAAACCGAATGTGACGGCCCTCGCCGTGCCGCCGGCACCCAGCACGACCGCGTTCGCGCCTTCGAGCGGGCCCTCCCGCTCGAGTGCTCGCACGGCACCGATCCAATCCGTGTTGGCACCCACCAGCCGGTCTCCCACGCGGGTCACCGTGTTCACGGCTCCAATGGCTTGGGCCGTTTCGTCGAGTTCGTCGCAATAGGCGCCGATGGCCTGCTTGTGAGGGAGGGAAATGGCCAGTTGCCGCACGCCCAAGGCGCGGATGCCGGCCAGCGCATCGCCCAGTGCGTCCGGCGGTACGTCGAAAGCCATGAAGATCGCGTCGATCCCGAGGGCCGAGAACGCGGCATTGTGCATGGCCGGCGAACGCGTGTGCCCGGCCGGATGCAGCAGCACGGCGCAGAGTTCAGTCGTCGGCCGCGGCAGGGGAAGCGTCGTCGGGGCTTCGGGCATCGGCTCAGTGTCCCGGTTGGGCCAGCACCTTGCACTGCTGGTCTGGCTTGCCGAGGGCCTCGAACGCGCCCGCGACACCCTCGAGACCGACCCGTCCGGTGATCATGGCAGCGGGGGCAATCCGCTCCTGATCGATCATGTCGACGGTGTACTGGAAGTCGTCCTTCTCGTACGAAAAGGCAAAGAAGATCGAAGTCTCCTTGGCCAACGCGACCGTCGGTTGGAGCTGATCCGGCGCGACACACATGCCCGTCACGACGAGCCTTCCGCGGAATCGGACATGCTCGATCGCCTCCTGAATCAGCCCCGGTACACCCACCGCCTCGAACACGACGTCCGGTCCGCCCGGGGCGATCCGTTCCAATGCGGCAGGCAGCTCTCCCGAATCTGGATTGATCACATGGGTGGCACCCATCTGCTCGGCCAAGGCCCGTCGTCCAGCGCAACGCTCGGCGACGATGACGTCATGGGCACCGAAGTGTCGCGCCCAGAGCGCGATTCCAAGCCCGATGGGGCCGGCGCCGATCACCAGGCAGCTCTCGCCGCGCCGGATTCGGCCGATATTCACGGCGTGGATCGCCACAGCCAGCGGCTCGACCAGGGCGCCGTGATCGTCGTCGACGCCATCGGGCAAGCGAACCGTCTCGTGGGCAGCGACGGCGACGTACTCCGCGTAGGCGCCAGGACGATCTCCCAGGCCGATCGCCCGCTGGTCGGTGCAGTAGGCGCCCAACCCGCTGCGACAGCGATCGCAGCGGCCGCAGCTGAGGATCGGCAGCGCCGTGACCCGCTGGCCGACCTTCAGATGGCCTGCGGCTTGGACGACCTCTCCGCAGAACTCGTGGCCCATGATGGTGCCGGGCGGAAGGCTTCCCGACTGGTGGAGCCGCAGATCCGTTCCACAGATTCCGCAGGCCGTCACCCGGAGCACGGCCTGGCCCTTCGAAGGGGTCGGGTCCGGCACGTCTTCGACGGAGAGCGCCCCAGGTGCGCGGACGATGACGGCTTGCATGGGACCTCCGGTGGCCCGGGAGCGTACACTACACTCCACGGCCTGACTCATGGACGGTCACTCGGAGGAGCGGAAGCGTGGCGAAACGTGTCGGAATCTTGATGGGAAGCGCGAACGACTGGGATGTCATGGAGAGCTGTCGCGACGTGCTCAAGCAGTTGGGGGTGGAGACGGACGTCAGGGTGATCTCGGCCCACCGCACGCCGGAGCGGCTCGGTCGGTTCCTCGAAACGGCCGAGGCGGAGGATATCGGTGTCGTGATCTGCGGTGCGGGAATGTCTGCTCATCTCGCGGGTGTGACTGCTGCCCACACGCTGCTTCCGGTTCTAGGTGTGCCGATCGATGGTTCTCCCCTGAACGGCCTCGACGCATTGCTCTCGACCGTTCAGATGCCCGGCGGGATCCCCGTCGCGACCTTCGGCATCGGCCGCTCGGGGGCGAAGAACGCCGGCCTCTTCGCTGCCGCGATCCTGGGCGCCAGCGATCCCGACGTTCGCAAACGCCTCGTCGAGTTCCGCGAAGACCAGGCGAGCAAGGTGCCCGAGAGGCCGTTCTAGGGGCGTCTCCGCTACTGCTGCGTGCGTGCGGCGGCGGCCTTCAGATCTTCCCAGACGAGCCTGCGGTTCTGCTCGGTGTACTGGCGCAAGATGAAGGCAGGGTGGAAGGTTGGCATCACGGGGATGCCCTTGTATTCGTGCCAGGTGCCCCGAACACGGGTGATGGCGATGTCGCGGCCGAGCAGCAGGCTGGAAGCCGGCTTGCCCAGGGTCACGATCACCTTGGGCCGCACCGCCTCGATCTGCCCGTCCAGGAAGTGGCGGCAGGTACTCACCTCGGTTGCGAGGGGTGTCCGGTTTCCCGGCGGCCGGCACTTCACGATGTTGCAGATATAGACCTCGGCGCGGGGCAGGGCGATCCCGCGCTCGATCATCCGGGTCAACAGCTCGCCGGCGCGACCTACGAAGGGAAGGCCGGATAGATCCTCCTGCTCGCCGGGGCCCTCGCCAATGAACATCAAGTCGGCGTTCGGATTGCCGTCACCGAAGACGAGCTTGGTGCGGCCCTCGGCCAACCCGCAACGCGTGCAATCCCCGAGTTCCGTACGGACGGCTTCGAGGGTGGTGCCGCCCTGGGCGGTTTCTGTTGCGACCGAAGGGGTCTTTTCTGGTGCGACGGGCGGAACCTGATTTTGTGCCCCGGACGCAAACTGGTTCGGCGCGGGCTCCGCTTCTGCGATCTCGAAGGAGTTGACGCCTTCTTCCGCCAGCTCTTCGAGCCAGCCCCGCGCCGCACGCAGGACCTGTCGCGTTTCTTCGCTTAGCGCCCGGTCCACCTGGGCTCCCGTTTCTCGAAGAACGCCTGGATGCCTTCCTGGGCATCTTCGCTCCGCGATGTGAGGACGATGGACTCGCGCAGATAACGCATGGCCGCACCGGATTCCATCTCGGCCATGGTGTAGATGGCCTCCTTTCCGGCGCGCAGGGTTTCGGGCGAGTGGCCGGCGAGCGTCGTACAAAGTGCCTCGATCTCGTCGTCGAGGCTTTCCTTGGGCACGACCCGCGTGACGAGGCCCTGCTTCAGCGCCTCGTCTGCTGCAACCCGTCGGCCGGTCAGCACGAGATCGAGCAGCACCTTTCGCGAGCCGGTGGCCCGAAGGATGGGCACGGAGACCATCAGCGGCAGCAGTCCGAGCGAAATCTCGGGCAGGCCGAGGACGGCATCTTCGCTGGCGATCGTGAAATCGGCGGCCACCGCCAGCCCACAACCCCCGGCCAGGGCGAAGCCGGGGACCCGTGCGATGACGGGCTGGGTGCAGCGCTGCATCGCGGCGATCACCCGTGCGACGCCGTCGAAGTGCCGCCGGCTTTCCTGGATGCTCTCGTGTCCGAGGACTTCTTTCAGGTCCGCGCCGGCACAGAAGGCCCGGTCGCCAGCGCCGCGCAGCACGATCACCCGAACCGCCCCGTCTCGCGAGGCTTCTTCGAAGGCGGCTTCGAGTTCTTCGAGGGTCGCCCGGTCGAGTGCGTTGCGCTGGGATTCCCGCTCGATCGTCAGGGTGCGGACCCCGTCGCAGGTTGCGACGGACACGTTCAAGAGGCATCGCCCGAAAAGGCCGACTCGAGCAGGCCGATCACGGTGCTGGAAGGAAGCCTGGCCTCGCTCGTGGTTGCACCTGTGCTCGGCTCGATCGTGCCGTGGCGTTGCGCATCGATCTTGTCTTGAACCTCGAATTCGAAGCCCGGATCGTTCGCGTCATCATGGCAGCTGCCGCAGATCTGCAGGATCACGCAGGAGTCGCATTTGTCGCCCAGGGAGAGGATCGTCCCGCGCTTCAGGGCATCCTCGCCGATGTGATCAGCCCCTGGGCCGTGGCAGGCTTCGCAGCCCACGGCGGCCCGATCCGAATGGGAGCCGCCAGCCGGGGGCTCGAAGCCGCCGGGTTTGCCGAGGCCCGTGGTGTGACACTTCAGGCAGTCCTGGTTTCCGGCCTCGCTCTTGGCCTCGAGCGTCGCGAAGGCCCGGGCGTGGGCGTGACCCGACCACGTCTCGAATTCCTTGGCATGACAGCTCTGGCAGGCCTCCGAGCCTACGAACGCCGCGCGCGTCGGAAGCAGATCCTCTCGCGGCTTGCGGCGCTGGGCCATGAGGGTCGCGCGCTCGGCTTCGGACAGCGAGGCAAATTGCTGGTTCGCGGCGTGTGAAACCTTGGGAAGGAAGCTTGCGTAGTCGAACCCCAGGGAGTGGGTCGGGTTGTGGCAGGTCACGCAGACGTTCTCGTAGTCATGGTTCTTCACGAACTCCGGAGAGCGATGAGTCCCGCCGCGACCGTGGCAGGTTTCGCATCCGACGCCTTCGAGTTCGGGCTCGGGCGTATCGAAGGTCCAGCCCCCCTTCTTGCCGTAGCCCGCCACGTGGCAGGAGACGCACTCGCCGTCGGCGTCGTCCCCATGGCGAACCAGGGTGTCGAACGCGCCGGCGTGGTTCGTGAGCTGCCAGGTCGCGTGCTCCTTCTCGTGGCAGACGCCACAGAACTCGTTGCCGCTGTAGCCAGAGCTGTGAAGCAGCATGGGTACGGTTTCGCCGGCGAGCTTGGCCAGGCGCATCTTCATGAGCGGTGGGTCGCGTTCGTCACGCCAGCCGTCGACCCTCGCCGCGATCTTGCCGTCGGCGTCGATCAGGAACGTGACCGGCACGCCTGCAACGGCGCCGTAGTTTTCCCGGATCGACTCATCCGGGTCGAAGAGGATCGGAAAGAAATCGAGCCCCTCTTCTTTCATGGCGGCTCGCACGGCGTAGGGCTTGTGATCGACCGAGATGCCGACCAGTTTCGGCCGCTTCGCTTCGGGGAGCGCGTCGAGGCTCTCCCTCATGGACTCGAGCGCATGGTGGCAATGCGGGCAGGTATGCAGGAAGAAGACCAACACGAGCGGTTGGCCACGTTGAGCTGCGAGGCTGAAGCGGCCTTCGTCTTCGAGCATGGGCGCGTCGAAGAGCGGCGCTTCGGGTCGTTCGCCGTAGGCGGTGGACGTCGGGTCGTCGGTATGCAGGCGCAACCAGCCGCGCAACACCTGCTCGGCGGCGGCGGCGGGATCCTTGCCGTCGGTCGGGAAACCGGCGACGGCGTTCACCAGGTTTCCCTCGCCGTCTGCGAGCACCGCCACGGTGGGCGCTCCCTGGCCAGCGATCTTGCGGATGAAGGAGCCCGAGGTGTCGTAGAGCGTCGGGAAGGAGAGGGCGCGATCGGCCAGGAACTGGCTGGCCTTTTCGGCGCTCGTGCCCTGGGCCACCCCGAGAATCTGGAAGTTGTGGGCTTGACTCTCTGCCGAGATGGCCACGAGGGCATCCGCCAGAACGGCAGAACTCGGAACGTCCGGGTTGAAGAATACGAGGAGGAGTCGGCGCCCGATGAAGGAAGAAACCGAGAGCGGCTTCCCCTCCAGGGTCGTTCCGTCGAAGGCGGGTAGAGGGCGCTCGGGTTTTTTGCGCGAGGCCGCGGGCTCCGCTTCAGTGTCCGGCGCCTGGCTGCTTTCAGTTGTCTTCGAGGCCGGGCTGGGTTCCGCGGAGGGTTCCGACTCGGCGCAAGCGAGAAAGAACAGGAAGAACGAGGCGGCAATCAGCGCCAGGGGTCGGGTGTTGGGCAGCACGCGACGAGGGTAGGAGCGACCCCCAAAAAGCGAAAGGCCGTTGGGGCCGCTTCGCTCCTCGTGGTGGATCGCGGGGCGGGGGGCGGCCATCGCGGAATGGCTCGGCCGGGGCTTGGGAGGCCGCGCTCAGCTTGGACGCGGGTTCACTTACGCGGCTTCGCCGCTAGCGAACGAGCACCCGTCGAACAGACGAGATGCCTGCGCTTTATTTCCGCGCTGACCGCCCCCCGCCCCGCGATCGGCCGTGCTGGCAACCGGAACCGCTTCGCCGGGGCTGGGCGCAGGTCGGGCGGAAATCGAGCGCAGGCATAGGTCGAGCCCAGTGTGCGCGTAGGTTGCCCGCGGCGAAGCCGCGAAAGGCAACACTCCGTTCGGTTCTCTACGCGGCCACCTGATCCTCGGCCGAGCCATTCCGCCCGGCCTGTGCCCAGCCCCGGCCACTCCTGTCCACGCATGAGGAGGAAAGCGACCTCACGGAATCGACCGGGTGATGCCCTGTGCGCCGCGATTGTGAACTTCGGCCCAGGGCCCCGCTCTAGGAGACCTTCTCGAGCACGTGGAGTGCGCAGGCGCTGCCGAGGCCGATGACGTGGGTGAGGCCCACGCTGGCGCCCTCGACCTGTCGCTTGCCGGCTTCGCCGCGAAGATGGGTCGATACCTCGTAGATGTTGGCGATCCCGGTGGCACCGAGCGGATGTCCCTTCGAGAGGAGGCCGCCGGAGACGTTGACCGGAACCCGGCCGCCGAGAGCCGACTCGCCCTCGTCGATCATGCGGCCGGCTTCGCCATCCTTGCAGAGGCCCAGGTTCTCGTAGTGGAGGATTTCCGCCGTGGCGAAACAATCGTGCAGTTCGACCAGGTTGACGTCCTCCGGGCCGATCCCCGCCATTTCGTAGGCCGTCGCCGCTGCCTTGCGCGTGCAGGTGTTCACGTCGGGCATGACCAGATCGCGTTCCTGCCACGGATCGCTCGTCAACACACTCGCTGCGACCTTGACCGCCCGTCCCATCAGGCCGAGCTCCTTGGCCTTCTTCTCGCTGCACAGGACCGCGGCTGCCGAGCCATCCACGTTCACCGAGCACATCAGCTTCGTGTTCGGGTAGGCGATCATCTCCGCGTTCATGACCGTCTCGAGAGGTGTCTCGATCTGATACATGGCCTTGGGATTGAGCGTCGAGTGGTGGTGATTCTTGACCGATACCTTCGCGAACTGCTCGAACGTCGTGCCGTACTTGCGGGCGTGTTCCTGGCCGGCCTCAGCGAATACGGCCGGCATCGTGCCGGAGCCGAGCAGGCCCTCCTTGGGGATGCCCTTTCCGGCACCACTGCCGCCGAGCAGGCCGCGGCCCATCTGTTCCACGCCGACGGCGAGCACGACGTCATACACGCCGGCCTTGATCGACATCCAGGCCTCACGGAAGGCCGTGGCGCCCGTGGCGCAGGCGTTGGCGCAGTTCACCACGGGAATGCCGGTCTGGCCGATTTGCTGGAGAACGCGCTGGCCGACCATCGCGTTCGCCTGGCCGAGGTTGCCGCAATACAGGGCCTGCATGTCCTGGATCTTCAGCCCGCAATCGTCCAATGCCATCAGGGCCGCTTCTGCGCCCAGATCCGGGACCGAGCGCTCGGGAAAGCGGCCGAACTTGATCATGTCGATTCCGACGACATATGCGTTTGTCATGAAGTGTCCTCGAAGCCCGGCCTACGACCGGGGCTGGAAAAAGTAGGAGGTGTAGGAGTTGCCGTCCTTGTCTTTGCGGCCGAGCGCATCCTTGTAGACGACCTCGACCGGCATGCCGAACTCGATCTTCTCGGGGTCCGCGTCGACCCCGATCAGGTTTCCCTTCACCGTGCCACCGCCGTCGAGATCGACGATCGCCGAGATGTAGGGAACTTCGATTCCGGGAAAGGAGCGATGCACGATCGAATACACGTACAACGTGCCCGTGTTGCCGAGCTTCACCGGGTCGATCTCGCCGCGGGCGCCGCATTTCGAGCAGATGCTTCGTTCGCCCAGATAGATGGCGTCGCAAGCCTTGCATTTGTGGCCTTCCAGGTATGGATCGCCGCCCTCGGGCAGCTTCAGGAAATCGACCACCGGGAGCGGCCCTTGGGCCGCGTTCTCCTCGGACATTTGGGGTCCTCTGGCAAAAGGGGAAAGGCAGTCGGATTGACTCTCATGTCAATCCGGGCCGGCAAGATGCCAGGGACCGGTGGCAACTGTCAACGAGGGGCAGCTCGGCCGGCCGCCTGCGGGCCGGATCCGCCACCGGAAGTGGAGGGGGGCCGCGCGTGGTAGCATCCGGCCGGGATTCCATGCTGAAGCGTATCGATCGACTGCAGATGGCCGTGCCGGACCGGGCTACGGTGGCAAAGCGTTGGGGCGAGCTGCTCGGAGCCGAGCTGGCCGGAGGGGATCGCGTCGCGTCCGCCGGGGCGCTGCGGACCCTGCTTCGCCTGGGCAACGGCCTCGTGGAGTTGCTCGAGCCCGATGGTGTGGGTCGTGTCGCGGATGCCGTCGCCAAGCGAGGCGCGCACCTGTATGCAGCGGGGGTTGCGACCGACGATGTCGCCGGCCTGGTTGCCCATCTGCGCGGCCAGGGGCTCGACCCGGCCGAGGAGGGGGGGCAGGCGTTCGTCGATCCGGCCGCCTCCGGAAGGAAGGGTTTCCGAGTGGTGGTGAGCCCCGACGAGGAGCACGCGCCCGTCGGTGACATCGATTTCTTGTATGAAACCACCCTGCTGGTCGATGACGCCGCAGCGGCCACGGCAGATTGCGCGAGGCTCTTCGCCCTCGATCCGGATGCATTCGTGCCGATCGATTCGCAGCACTTCGGATACGCGGGCACGCTTACGCTCTTCGATCCGGACCGGTTGGGGCGCTTCGAAGTGATCACTCCCAACGACCCCCGCAAGACGATGGGGCGCTTCTTCTCACGTTTCGGTGAGGCTTTCTACATGGCATTCGCCGAGTCCTCCGCCCTCGGCGCAATCGAAGCCCGCGCTCGCGAGCTTGGCCTCGGATACACGTCCGACCCGCCGAGCGAGGGACGTGTGGGCGTGGCCAACACCGTCTTCCTCCACCCGGATGCGCTGGGCGGGATGATGCTCGGGCTGTCGCGTCCGACCCAGGCCTGGCAATGGTCCGGGTCCCCCGAGCGTGTGATGCCCGCGCCGAGAGCCGCGACGGAGTGACGAGCCCCGTGCTTCGCGTGGAAGACATCGGCCGCGTCCGCCTGCTGACGCTCGATCGCCCCTCTGCGCTGAACGCTTTCAACGACGATCTCTACGATGCCGTCCGTGAGGCGCTGACTGACGCCACAGCCAGCCCCGATATTGCGGTGGTCGTGGTGACAGGGGAGGGACGCGCGTTCAGCGCGGGGCAGGATCTCGCTGAGCTCGATCGCCCGCCCAGCTACGACGATGGCGTTCGACATGGCTTCCCCCCGTTCATCGAGACGCTCGAATCGTTCCCGAAACCGCTCGTCGCCGCCGTGAATGGGATCGGGGTCGGCATCGGGCTCACCATGCTCCCCCACTGCGACCTGGTCCTGATCGCCGAAGAAGCACGCCTGCGTGCGCCCTTCGTGAGCCTCGGTGTCACCGCGGAGGCGGGGAGTACCCACCTCTTGCCCGCAGCGATCGGTTGGCAAGAGACCGCGCATCTGCTCTACACGGCCTCGTGGATCGACGCCGGGCAAGCGGTCGAGCTGGGACTCGCCTGGCGTTCGCTCCCGCGCGAGCGCTTGCTCGAAGAAGCCCTGGAGGTGGCAAGCGAGATCGCCGCGATGCCCATCGCCTCTCTCGTGGGTACGAAGAAGCTGCTGCTCGATGCGAGGCTCGGCGCGGTGCGTACAGCCCGCGAGCGCGAGAACGTCACCTTCGGGAGGCTGGCGCGAGGGCCCGCGAATCGGGAAGCGATCGCCGCGTTCCGGGAGAAGCGAAATCCTGATTTCAGCCAGCTTCCGCTGGAGGATTCCTGACGGACCTGCCGAGCCCGGCGCGTCGCATTTCGCGGGCCTGCCCGGCCGGTCGCGTTCTGCAGCCCTAGGATGGACGGACCATGAACAGACTGCTGCGTGTCCTCGGCATCGTGCTCGCCCTGCTCCTCGTTGTTTCCATCTGGTATCGAACCGAGCTGCTCCAACTCTGGCGTGTTGCACACCTCTTCGACGAGGACCGCATAGTCCAGAACTTCCAGCATATGGATGAGCTCTTCGAGACGAGTCCGATCGAGCCTGGCGGCGAAGTCATCGAATTCGAACGCGGTAGCTACCGCCTGCCCGCGGGTTTCAACTACGAGAAGAAGGCCTTCGACACGGAGGCGTTTCTCGCCGAGACGATGACCACCGGACTCCTGTAGACGCTCACTCAGAAGCGTAGAAATCTGATCATTTGGCCGGGGGGCGACGCAGCCCGCCGTTCCGGATTCCGATTCAGATCTTCCGGGTCGAAAGGTCCTTGACCCAGGGCGAACGCCCTCCCGGCTCGACCGG
>JAAETT010000102.1 GCA_024228115.1 bacterium | reverse complement strand
GTCAAGTCAATCCGATACCGCTTCTTCGACATACGGGCCCCATGAATCGGCCCGCGACACGGCGAGAACCGATTGGCTGCGGGGGACGCAGTGCTTAGCATGACAACACTTCCGCCTTTGGTCGATACAAGGGACTAGGCGTCGAGGAGATGGCCCTCTTGCCGAACAATCCCGTCTGGCTGGAGAAACGCCCCCACCTCGGGTTGGCAATCACGGAGTCACTCGACGCGAAATTCGGGAGCTTTCAGGAGCCGGCGCATCTCGCCGAGGTGGGGAAGCTGTTCTCCGACTACGGAATTGCCGCGAAGCTCGGTTGACCGATCAGGTCGCGTCGACGGAGCCGGCCTCGTTCGAGGGAGCTTCCTCCCGCGCCTCGGGTCGCAGCTCGATCGGGCCTTCAGCCAGTTTGAGCAGTTCTTCCTGACTCTCGCGGAGGAAGGCAATGAAACGGCTCAGGTCGGGCACGACTTCGTAGTCTGCATTGAAGCCCCAGCACAGTTTCCCGTCGTAGCTGAACAAGGCGATGCCGAGCCCCGTGCGATCGACGAGGGGTACTTGCGGGAAGATCTCGTTCATCGGGGCGCCCATCATGTAGAGCGGCACCTGGGGGCCGGGTACGTTGGTGACCACGAGATTGAAGGGCAGCAGGCGCGAAGCGTTGCGCGCGCCTAGCGAAAGCAGGGTGGCGGGTGTCCACTCCGCGACCTGGGTGAGGGCCTCGGCTCCGACCGCGCTCTTCGAATCTTTCAGCTCCTGTGTGGCCTCGGAAATCCGCGCCAGCTGTTCCTTCGGATTGTCCGTGTCCAGGGGCAGCGGCAGGATCCAGGCCGAGACCCGGTTGCCGAGCTGGCCCTTTTCCCCTTCGGCGCGCACGCTGACCGGGGCCATGACGCGGAACTCGAGATCCGTCGGGTCGACCCGGCGGTATTCGAGGAAGCGCCGGACGGCCCCAGTGACGATGGTCAGCACGACGTCGTTGACCGAACCGCCAAGATGTCTGCGGACGCGCTTCACCTCGGCCAGCTCCATCGTGTGCCAGTCGAAGCGGCGGTGAGGACCGATCTGTCGGTTGAGGGGCGTCGAAGAAACGGGTCGCAATGTGGTGCCGAGGGTGGTGGCCGCAGCTCGCAGCCGATTCAATACGTCGCGTCGCTGCTCGCCGACTTCTTGCCAGAGATTCCGCACGCCGCGCACGAGATCGAGCGGCAGGCTCAGCCGCCGTAGCATTTCGTCCTGGAACAGTTCTGTTCCGCTGGGAGCGGGTCGGGGCACGAAGGGCGGGGCGTCGAGGATCTCGAATTCAGGCGAGCCCTGCATGAGGACGTTCATCAGGTCGACGCCCGAAGCGCCGTCGATCATGCAATGGTGGGTCTTGCTCACGACGGCGAATTTGTCGTCCTGGAGCCCCTCGATGAACCACATCTCCCACATCGGCCGTGTGCGGTCGAGGCGCTGGGCCATGATGCGCGAGGCCAATCGTTTGAGCTGATCGCTGTCGCCGGGCTTCGGCAGGCTGGTGTGGCGGACGTGGTAGTCGAGGTTGAAATTCGCGTCGTCGATCCAGACCGGCGATTGCTCGATCGGCACCCAGGCCAGCTTCTGGCGATAGCGCGGGATGCGGTGGAGGATCGAGGCGATGCCCCGCTTGATATGCGCCATGTCGATGCCGCCTTGCTCCGTGCGAAGCGGGCCGCTCTCGTAGAGGGCGGTGGAGGCGACGTGCATGAAGGTGTTGGGGCCTTCGAGGAGCAGGAACGAGTTGTCGAGGGCGGTGAGGCGGTCGTACGCGTAGCGGGCCATGGGGTCTCCGGGACGAGGCTGGAGCTGCCTCGTGGGCTTGACGCGGCGCATCATAGCCGATTCGGGGCGGAAAAAGCCGGTTTCGGCGCGCCTGGGAACGCCTTCAAGTAGGGCCGGGTGTCGAGCCGATGAGCTGGGCAGACCCTTGAATGGGGTGTCTCGCGGATGCCGCGCAGGCATTTCAACCTCCCCGGACGGAACCACACCCGATGAGCACGATCCTGCATGTCCATGTTTCCATTGATGGCGAGCCGCTCGCCGAGATTCCGTTCAGCTCGGATCGCCTTCAGGTGGGTCGGCTGGAGGAAAATGACGTCGTGGTGAGGGATCGTGCGGCCAGCCGAACCCACGCGCTGCTCGAACGGGTAGGCGAGCAGATCTACGTCGAAGATCTGGGCAGCCAGAATGGGATCTGGCTAGGCGGCCAACGAATCGAGGGGCGTGTCGAGATCGGATCCACGGACGAGCTTCGGATCGGGCGGCACACGATGCGTGTGGGTCCCCCCAGCGTCGAAGCGCCATTGAGCGCGGAGCCGGCCTTGCAGTCCTTGGAGTCGGGCACCCCTTCGTCGACGGCCGTGGAAGCCTCGACTGCGCTCGCGCCGGTTGGCGCATGGGAAGGTAGCCACGAGACGCCCGACGTGGACCCGTTTTCGATCGGTGACGAGGATCTGGCGGAGGCGGAGGTGCCTCTGGAAGACGGCGAGCTATGGGGTGTCGGCCTGGGCGAAGACGGACTCGGAGAACCCGATGGGATTCTGGATTCCGGCGAGCCCGAGTTCGAGCCCCAGATCGAGTCCGAGCCCGAAATCGAGTTCGAGCCTGAAACCGAGCTCCAGGAAACGGCCGGGGACGAGGCGGAGCCCGCGGGTAGTTTCCCGGGACTGATCGTGCAGCGTTCCGGACAACTCGATCGGGTCCTGGCCTGGGACGAGGACGAGTTGTGTGCAGGGCGCGGAGCCGAATGCGAGATCTTCCTGGGGGCGCGGGAGGTCTCCCGCCGCCACGCGCTCTTCGTTCGCAATGACGAGATCTACGAGGTCCGCGACCTGGATTCCATCAATGGTGTGATGGTGAACGGCGAGCGCGTCCACCAGCGAATCCTGAGCGTTGGCGACATCGTGCAGATCGAGACCTTCGAGCTGACGTTCGTGCTCGAGTCCGAGCCGATCGGAAGCGAGCTCCAGATGGGTGCGGACGTTCTGGAACCGGAAGTCGAGCACACGGATCCCCTCAGCATGACCGTTCAGGCGCAGCCGCCGATCGTCCTCGACGGGATCGAGAACTCCGAAGTCGAACCTCTCGAATCGGCCGCCGGACAGAACCAGATCGAGACGGCGTTCTCGTCTACGGAAGAGGACGGAATCGAGACGGCCGAGCAGGATCTGGACGAGAAAGAGCTCGAGTTGGCGCCTGTCAGCTTCGAGAAGTCCGCTACTGCGCCGTTGGTCCTCCAGCTGGAATTGGCTTCAGAAGGCCTTCCCGAGCCGTTGCGTCGGGCCCTCCAGGAACTCGAGAATACGGAGGAGAGCGCGGAGCTCACCGTCCGGGTGAAGTTGAAGCGTTCCTGAGACCGCCGGAGGTCACGGGCTCTGGCCGTGACCGGTCAGCGGCTCTGCCCGCGCCCGCGTTCCTGGATTCCGGTGCGTCGCGCTGCCACATCATCTGCCGTGACGTTCTTGACGTGTTCGAACGACTCGCGTCTTTCGTACTCGCGGCTTTCCGCGTAATTCATGCCGAAGCCCTCGTCGATCATTTTCTTGTAGCCCCGCATCGCATCGGGCACACACGAGAGCATGTCGTGGGCGATTGCCTGACAGGTTGGCAGAAGCTCGTCGGCACCTGCGACGACCTGGGCAAGTAGACCCCAGCGCTCCGCGGTCTCCGCATCGACGAAGTTCCCCGTAAGCGAAACGAGCTTGGCCCGGTTGATCCCGATCAGGCGCGGGAGCTTCTGGGAGAGTCCCCAGCCTGGAAGAATCCCGACTCGGGCGTGGGTATCGGCGAAGCGGGTCTCCGGGCAACCGATCAGTACGTCGCAGGCCAACGCCAGCTCGAATCCGCCGGTGATGGCAAATCCATTGATGGCACCGACGATCGGAAGCGGGCAGGCCTCGATCGCACGGATTGCGTCCTCGACGAGCGGAAGCTCGCCCGCACCACCGTCCTCGGGCCCCTGGCCCCCGAGTTCCTTCAAATCGATGCCGGCCGAGAACGCCGTCCCGGCTCCGGTGAGGACGATTGCACCGACCTCGGGATCCTCGGGCAGCGCGGTGAAGGTCGCCGCGATGGCGCGGCGCAGCGCACCGGAGAGCGCGTTGCGCGCGGCCGGCCGGTTCAGCGTGACGGTCGCGAGACCGTCTTTTTTTTCGACGAGGAGAACGGGTTCTGTCATGGCGGGAGCCTAGCGGAGAAGGAGACTTCCCTTCGCTGGCTCCGGTTTGCTAGGAGAAGAGTTCCCGCACGTCGTCCTGCAGCAATACGTAGAGGGTCAGCACGCCGACGAGGGTGCCGAGGGGTACCCACAGAAGGGAGAGTGCGCCGACGACGATCGCCGAGGTTCGCGCCCAGGGGCGGTGCAACAACAATCCGACGCCGGTCGCGAGGCCGGGGATTGCCAGTGCCCCGACCACGGTGGCGACGGCTGCGCCAATTCCACCGAGCACCCAGGTCGCGGTCGGGTCGCCGCTGATCAGGCCGGTGCCGGCCAGCGCCACGAACACGAGCGCCGCCGCGGCCGCGCCGAGCCCGTGCAGGACGAGGTAGGAGAGGGCCAGGAGCCGAACTCGCTCTTCGGCTCGCGCCTGGCCCTCCACCCGTTGAACGATGCGGGTGAATTCCGGCTCCTCTTCCATGAGCCAGCTGTCATTCCGGACGCCCGCGTTCATCGCGAGACCACGGGCACCGGCGGAGCCTTGCGGGCCGAGCGGGCGGGCAGGGCGGCGGAGCTCATCTGGCGCTTGAACTGCTCGAGTTCCTGACGCGCCGCTTCGTGGGTCGCTTCCCGTCGGATGCTCTTCAGCCGGCCTTGCAGATCGTCATCCGCGCCGAGTTCCCGGTCGAGCTCACCTTCCGTGGAGAGCCGGGCAACGTGCGAACGCACGCTCTCGAGGGCTCGCATGTCGGCGTCGACCGAGAGGCCGTCGATCGCCTCGTGGATCCGCCGCCGGGCTTTGGCATTGGCGAGGGTGACGACGATACGGCCCTTCTCGCGTTCGAGGGCCCGGATCTCCTCACGGAAGCGCACCAGATTGGTCTTGGCTTCCTCGGCCTCGGTCTTGAGGGTCTCGAACTCGGTCTCGGCCCGCTCGATGTCTTCGATCAAGGCCTGCTTGTGGGCGATCAACGTGAGAGCGACATCATCGTCACCGCGTTGGACGGATCGTCGAATGTCTTCGAGGGTGCGCGCGAGTTCGCCGCGGCGATCCGCGAGATCGCCCTCCAGCTTGTTGCGCATGTAGAGGATGCCAGCCACCGCTTCCTTGAGCTCGCGGTATTGGCCCACGCGCTCCGAGATGGCGTTCTCGAAGACCGCCTGGGGGTTTTGCTCCTCTCGGCCGCGAATCCAATGGGTGGCGATTCCGGAGATGAAACCAAACAATCGTGCAAAGAAACCGGGTCGTTGTGTCATGTTGTGTCCTTCTGGGCCTGGGCGCGGCTCATGGGTCTGGAAGCGGGTCCTGTCCGGGTCTTCATTCGTCCGCGTTCCAATCTTCGTCCCGGAGGTCGAGGTCGCGGATCTTCTGCTGCAAGCTCTGGCGCACCATCCCGATGGCTTCGGCGGTGCGAGAAATGTTGCCTTGGTTTTGTCGCAGGGCGCCTAGCAGGTAGCTGCGCTCGAAGCGCTCGACGGATGCCTTCTTCGCGTCGGAGAAGGGGAGGTCGCCCTGGGGCACGAGCTCTTCCGCGCTGCGCCGGCTCGCGCCCGTAGCGAGGTTCAGGTCTCCGGGCTCGATCCGCTCGCCGGGAGCGAGGACCGCGGCTTGCTCGATCACATTGCGGAGTTCGCGAACATTACCGGGCCACGCGTGGCGGGCGAGAGCGGCGAGGGCCTCCTCAGCGAGTGGCTTGGCAGGACGTCCCAGACGTTCTGCAAGTTGCCCGAGGAAGCGTTCGGCCAGGGCCGGGAGATCTTCCCGTCGTTCGCGAAGCGGGGGAAGGGGGAGCTCGACGACCTTCAACCGGTAGTAGAGATCCTCCCGGAAGCGGTCGTCCGCGACATCCTTTTCCAGATCGCGGTGGGTGGCTGCGACGACGCGCACATCGACAGCGATCGGTTGGGCGCCGCCGACACGTTCGAACGAACGCTCCTGCAAGACACGCAGTACCTTCGCCTGGGTCTCTGGCGCCATGTCGCCGATCTCGTCAAGGAAGATCGTGCCGCCGTCGGCCGCCTCAAAACGACCGACCCTACGCGCGTCGGCGCCCGTGAAAGCGCCTTTCTCGTGGCCGAAGAGTTCGCTTTCGACCAGCTCGCGGCTGATCGCAGCGCAGTTCACGGCCACGAAGGGTCGCCCCTTCCGTGCGCTCTTTTCGTGAAGCGCCTGGGCGACGAGTTCTTTGCCCGTACCGCTCTCGCCGCGGATCAACACGGTGAGATCGGTCTCGGCAACCTTCTGGATCGTTTCGAAGACCTGGCGCATGGTTGCACCGGAGCCGATCAAGTTGCCCATCCCGTAGTCTTTTTCGACGCGGGCGCGCAGCAGCCGGTTCTCTCGCGCGAGCTGCGTGCGCTCCAGGCAGCGACGCACCACGAGGCGGATCTCGTCGTTGTCGAAGGGCTTGGGGACATAGTCGTCGGCGCCAGCCTTCATGGCTTCGACCGCCACTTTTTCATTGCCGTGGGCAGTGATCATCACCACGGGCGTTTCCGGCTGGTTCGCCTTGGTGGCGCGCAGGACGTCCATTCCACTCGGCCCTTCGCCCAGGGCAAGATCCGTGAGCACGAAATCGAAGGATTCCGCTTCCAGCATCGCGATGGCGGCCCGACCGTCCCCGGCTTGTTCGCTCGTGAAGCCCTCGCGCTTCAGCAGGCCCGACAAGGCCAGGCGGATGGCACGCTCGTCTTCGACGATGAGGATTCTGGGACCAGTCATGCTTGCTCCGGGGTGTCGTGTGGGCAGGCTGACGAGGAAGGCGGCGCCGCCGGTCGAGGGGTTTTCCAACTCGATCTGGCCGCCGTGGGCTTCGATGATCTTCTTGGTGAGTGCGAGACCGAGGCCGGTTCCGCTCTCCTTGGACGAGACGAACGGATTCCAGATGCCCTCTCGTTCCGAAGGCTCGATGCCCGGGCCGTGATCGCGCACGCGCAGCCAGGCTTCGTCGCAAGCGAGGTTCTGACCGGTCTCGATGCTGAGAACCGGATGGCGTTCTGCTTCACTCATCGCGTCGAGGGCGTTCGCAATCAGGTTGATCACGACCCGGCGCAGCTTCTCGGGATCCCCGTAGATCGTTGCTTCGTCTTCGAGTTGGAGTTGTACGAGCACGCCGGTCTGATCGATGCGCTCGCGGAACGTGGCGAGCGCCGAGCGAACCACATCCGCCAGCGCGAGCGGCTGGCCCTGGAATCCCTCTTCGCGGGCGAATCGCAGCAGGTGCGAGATGCTCTTCTCTACCCGCTCGAGTTCCTCCAGCGCGACGTGGGCGTACCCTACGTTGTCTTCGGCGCGCGGGTCTTCGCCCATCTGCTGGACGAGGCTCTTGGCGGCCGTGATCGGGTTGCGGATCTCATGGGCCACGCCCGCCGCCAGGTGCTCGATGTGCCGGGATTGCTGGCCCAGGGTCTGGTGCCGGTGGGCGGCGACCTCGTGATCCAGTTCCCGCTGCACCTCACGCTCGATCCAACGCTCCCGCAGTTGCGGTTCGAGGACCTTCTTCACGAAATCACCCACGATCACGAACGCGCCGATCGTGATCACCCAGAAGGCGGCGCGGCCGGCAAAGATGCCGACGAGGGTGGTTACGAGGAGCAGGCCGATCAGATCCTTGACGAGCTTCGCCTTCGCCCGGGCACGCTTCCGAGCTGCGGCCAACCGATCCTCTCTCCCGTCACCCTCGCTTCGCGACGCAGCGTCGCGGGCGTGCTCGGACCCGTCGCGGCGCTTCCGACGCCGGGCCGATTGCCTCGTCCCCGCGCCACAGTTCCGGTGACCCCGGCGGCTCACGAAGCACTCTCGGGTTGTTCGCGGATCTCCTTGGGAAAGGTGAGGACGAACTCCGTGCCGTTGCCCGGATCGGAGTGGGCCTCGATCGAACCGCCGTGGGCATCGACGACCTTCTTCGAGATCGCCAGGCCCAGCCCGGTACCGCTCTCCTTCGATGTGTAGAAGGGGCTGAAGATCCGCGTCAGCCGCTCGGGTTCCATGCCCGGACCGTTGTCTTTCACCCGAAGCCAGATCTCGGTGCCGGCCAGGTTTTCGCCGGCCTGGACCACGAGGATCGGATGCTCGGTGTGGCCGTCGGAAAAGGCGTCGAGGGAGTTGCCGACCAGGTTGATGATCACCCGGCGCAGCTTCTCCGAATCCCCTCGCATGGGGCCGGCGTTGTGAACGTCCAACTCGACGGTGATGCCGACGGTCTGCAGTCGATCGCGGAAGGTTTCGAGGGCCGAATCGATGACTTCGGCAATGGAGACCTCGCGCAGCACCACGTCTTCGTCTCGCGCGTAGCGCAGGAGATGGGAGATGCTGCGCTCCACCCGCTCGAGTTCTTCGAGGGCCACGTTGGCGTACTCGACGTTGTCGTTCGCTCTGGGATCCTCGCCCATCTGCTGAACGAGGCTCTTGGCGGCCGTGATCGGATTGCGGATCTCGTGGGCGATCGAGGCCGAGAGTTCCTCGACCTGCTTCGAGTGGGCGCCTTCGAGGTTGGCGCGTTCCCGGGAGACACCAACGCCGACTCGCTGCTCGACCTCCTGGTCGACCCAACGCTGGCGCAGATCCGGTGCGACGATGGCGAAGAAGTAGTGCAGGGCCAGGCCGACGCCCCAGGGCATGGCGGTCCAGAAAGCCGCTCGGGGTCCGGCGACCAACAGCAGGAAGGCGTTCACCACCAGATAGGGAATCAGGTGGGACATGAAACCGATGCGCCGGTTCGCCGCCTTGCGCGCTTCGCGGTAGGCCCGCTCGCGGGGATCGTCCGTGGAGGATCCAGGCTCCGACGTCGTCGGCAGGTTTCCGCCGAACGCGTCCGAATCACCGGGCCAAGCCTCCCAATCGTGATGCCCGCTGCGCTGCGCCTGCAACCGTTCCTCCCGACGCCTTCGGCGCCGTTCGGTGCTTCTACGGGAGTGAGCCGTTCGGGGTTCGTCGCGCCGTCGGGACATGCATGGGCCTCTCAGGGCGGGTTTGCCGGGAACCGTTTCGATGGCGGCTCGAGGCCGCTCGGGAATCATGCCTGATCGAGAGAGCAAGGGTCGTGCCGAAACTCCAACTCCAGGAATTCCAACGGGTTACGCGGCTCGGCCCGAGAACCTGCTGCAGCCTACATCCGACACTGCAGCTCGGGTACTGCACCCGGGCGGCATTGCGTCCCCGTCCCGCGTTCGCGACTAGTGAGGGATGGCAGAATCAGACGATCCCTCGGCCCCCGAGGGGAAGAAGACTCCCGAATACGCACCCACGCCGCTGGATGGCCCCTACTTCGTACCGGTACTGCTGCTCGCCGGCGCGCTCTGGTTTGGCTACGACGGCTTCTTCAACCCGGACCGGCTCGACCCGGCCGCATCGTTGAGCAAGCACCTTGCCTTCAACCAATGGGGTGCGGGCATCCTGGCGGTTGCCGGTCTGGGGCTCGGCCTCCGGGCCTGGCTCCAGGAGCGGCGCGGAGACGGCGGGCCCGGCGAGAGCGAAAGCTAGGAAGCTTCGCCCGGCGAGGGCAACGGCGGAGCGAGTTCGCCGGGTGCCACCGCCGCGCTGCCCGGAACCGCCTCCCCCGCTTGATGATCGGGGCTGACGAGACCTGCCGACATCACCAGCTTGAAGGCTTGTTCGACGGAGAGGTCCACCGGGATCAGGCCGGTCTCCGGCACGAGGAGGTAGAAGCCGGAGGTTGGGTTCGGCGTGGTCGGGACGAAGACATTCACCATGTTCGGGGGCAGCCCCGAGACGTCCAGGCCGCGGACCGGCCCGGTGACGAAGGCGAGCGCAAACAGCCCCTCGCGCGGGTACTCGATGATGGCAACGCGGTTGAAGCTCGCGGCCGCATCGCTGCTCCTGAAGATGGCCTCGAAGAGCTGTTTGACCGCGGAATAGATGTTGCGGGCAACGGGCACGCGAGAGAGCAACCGCTCCCAGAGGCGCACCAGCTCCCAGCCAAAGAGATGGCGGGCGATCACACCGAACAACAGGATCACCAGCAGCGTGAATACGGCGCCGAGGAGCGGCACGCTCGGCGGCTCCTGGGCGCCGGGGAAGATCCAGCGCAGCACGCTCGGGAGGAGCAGGTTGTCGAGGCGTCGAACGATCCAGGCGATCGCCCAGATCGTGACGCCGATCGGAGCAAAAGCGACCACGCCGGCCACGAAGTAGCGGCCGAGAATCAGACGGATGTTCTTCCAGAGTTTCCTGAGCATGGTGGGCCTTGGGGCGCTTGGGAGATGAGACTCCGCCCTGACTGTATCGGTGCCGGGTCTGCTTGGCGTGAGGGTGCCGCACGTCGGGTGCTGGGAGCCAGCATGGAGGGCGCCCGCCTCACGGTTCAGCGCCCGGCAGGGGGCCAGGCGTTCTCAACGAAGCAGTACGTCGCAGGCGCCGCGGATCTGGCGGACGAGCCGCCCCAGGGCGTTGTGGTGGATGTTCCGGCGCAGGCGGACGAGCAGACGGCGCTCCAGGGCGTAGCGGGTGAGCTTGGCCCGGGATGGCTTGGCATTCTGCGGCTCGATCGCTCCCAGGGCTTGGCGGAGCTCGCCTCCGGGGTAGCCCCAGGTGGCCAGATCCGGATCGGTCAGGCGTGCGGCGATCTCCCGGCACTGGCTCAAGCGGGCAGGATCCTCCGCCAGCACTCCGGCCCATTTGTCGATGGAACCGGTCGTGGGGCGGGTCTGCTGGGCCACGCTGGTCGGATCCCCGAGGCCGCGGGCCGAACTCTGCGCACCGCCTTCCTGCTTGCCGTAGTCGATCATGGTCGGCTCGAAGGGGATCTCGAGGAAGCTGCAGACCTTCTCCATGTGTGCTTCCGGCGCCTGCACCAGCTCTTCGTAGTGGAGGTGATGCAACTGCGTGGGCGGCTCACGCAGGAAGCGCGCGATGGCGGGGACATAACGTTCGAGGATCGGATTGTGGCGATGGGCAGCCTCATGGTCGCCGTCGAAGAACGAATCGACGATGCTCGACCAGACGGCCATCGGGTGCCGGGTGAGGACGAGGTACTTCGCGTCCGGATAGAGCTTCGTCAGGAAATCGAGCACCAACGCGTAGGCCGGGGTCTTGTCGAGGAAGATTTCCCGGCCCGAGGGCTCGAGTGCCTTGGCGTAGAGGTGGTCCGTTGCTGCGCGCAGCGCATCCAGGTAGTCCGCTTCGCCGCCGGGCAGGAAGCCCACCAGCTCACGCAGGCCGAGCTGAGTGATGGTCGGGTCGTAAGGGGCCTTCTCGACTTTTTCGTGGAAGCCCATGTGAGCGAGGGGAGGCATCAGGTGCGGTTCGACCGGCGCGAAGATGGCCGAATGAGCCCCGAGCATGCGGGTCGTGAGGGTGGTTCCGCCGCGGGGCGGGCCGATCAGAAAGACGAGCCGGTCTTGCATGGAATGGATTCATCGGCTGCCACGCGGCCGATCCTGAACTGGCCGGCCAACCCGGCCGATCTTGAAATGGCCGGCCAACCCGGCGGTCCGGGAAGATAGGCATCTCATCGCTCGAAGCCCCCCTCCTGGGCCACGCTGCCGAACCAGGCCGCAGATGCGCGCGGTGTCCGGTCTCCGTGCTCGGCTTCGACTGCGACCAGGCCGCACCCGGCCAAGCTGTCGCCGGGCCCCATCGGCGCATCGAGAAAGTGAGGCGCTGCGTAGCCACGGATGTTCGCCCCCGATTCGATGGCCGCGGCGACACCCTCGAGATCGCAGGTGAGCTGGAGGATTCGCGAATCATCGCGGACGCTCCCATCGGGCTCGGGCAGCGGTGCATCGAGGCAGGGCAGGCCCCGGACTTCGAGCGGTGGGCACTCGGGCTGTGTGGAGCGTTCGAGAAGGAGTTGGCAAACGGTTTCGGGCCAGGAATCGGGATCGAAGGGCAGGGCCTCGACCGTTGCCTCGCGTCCAAGGCGGTCGTCGCCGCTGGCAATGATGCGGGAGCGCGGCGCCAAACTGATCTCGACGAAATCGATCTGCGTCCGACACCGCGCTTCATCGCCTTCCTCCTCGCGGAGTTCTGGCACCCGCTGCTTCTCGTCCGTCTGAAACGCCTCCGGGTAGCCGAGGCCGAGAGCCGGGCCCAGGAAGACTTCCTCCTGGAACGCCCGCCACCGCTCGGTCGCCTGGCCATCGGCAGGTTCGTCGCCGCCGGGTTCGCAAGCGGCCCCGACGATGCTCGCGCCGAGCTGCAAATCGCTCTGCTCCGCCCGCAAGGCCTCGCCCGCCATGGCCTGGGCGAGGTTCACGACATGAATGGCCCTCAGGAAGGCGAACCGGTCGCGCAGCTCCGGGGCGCGCTGCCCGTGCAGGAGGCCTTCGGCAAGGAAGACCGAAGGGGTTTCGAAAGGCAGCCAGACTTCGACCCGGTCGGCCAGGCGGCGAGCGACGCACGACGCAAGATCCGAGAACCGTCCCGCCGTGTCGCGGGCGGCCCAGCCGCCGCCCTCTTGGAGCGGCTGAGGAAGGTCTCCGTCGTGAAGTACGGGGGCGGGCTGGATACCGGCAGCGAGCAGTGCATCGACCAACGCCGCGTAGTGGTCGAGCCCGGCCGCCAGCGGGGCACCTCTTCCTTCAGCCTGGATCCGACACCAGTCGATTCCAAACCGGTAACGGATCAGGCTGAGCCGCCGCAGCAGCGCCACGTCTTCCTCGAACCGCCGGTAGCCATGGCTCCCGGTCTCGGGAGCGCGTCTCGCCGAGCGGTCGCCGATCGATTCGCGGCGTCCGGCCTCGCGCGGGGCGCCCTCCGTGCGGATGGTGGTCGTGGCTCCCCAGTGGAAGCCCTCCGGGAAGCGGAGACGAGACATCGCGCCGGATTCTAGGGGGTTCCCGGGGATGCCGATGGTACCTTCGAGGCTTCATGAGCGAACAAGCGATCCATCCCGAACCCGCAGCGCTCCGTGAGTGGTTGCTCGCGGCTGCCTTGCTGGCGGTCTTCGCACCGGCCCTCGCGGGGATGGCAGAGCAGTGGCTCACCTACGACTACCTGTCCCATGGCTTCCTGGTGCCGGTGGTCTCTCTCTGGTCGTACCTGCGCGAGAAGCCGCTCCGTGAACAGGTTCCGGTGGCCGCCGATCCTTGGGGCGCTGGGCTCGTGGGTGCCGCATTGCTCGCCTATCTGGCGGGCCTCGCGGCCAGCGTGATTTCGCTTCAAGGCCTGGCGCTGGTGCTTGCGGTGGCAGGGGCCGTCTGGCTGCTGCGCGGAACGGCCTGGCTGCGCAGCGTGGCCTTTCCGGTCGCCTACCTGATCTTCATGGTCCCACCTCCCTCGGCCTGGATCGCACCGCTCATCGTCCAGCTTCAGCTCTTCGTTTCGTTCGTCGCTCTCGCCATCGTTCAGGCCGTCGGGCTCGAGGTCGTTCGCGACGGCAATGTCTTGATGCTGGCGAGTGGTGAATCGTTGTTCGTGGCGGAGGCCTGTAGCGGGGTGACTTCCGTCATCACGCTCATGCCCCTCGCCGTGGTTCTCGGCTACTACAGCCTGCGAGGGCTGGGCCTTCAGCTGGCGCTCGTCGTTGTGGTGATTCCACTGGCCATGCTGGGCAATCTGACGCGGGTCGTAGCGACCGTGATCCTGGCCGACGCCTACGGCGTCGGGGCCGCCACCGAGGGGCCGCTGCACGATTTCCTTGGGCTCAGCACCTATCTCGTCGCGTGCTTCGGAATGCTCGGCGTGGCGGCCCTGCTAAGGCGCTGGGAAGCAGACTGATCGAGACCGCCGAGCGGGTGCGGGCCTTGGGCCTCGCGTTGGGTTTCGACGCGGTCGGTTTCGCCCGGGCCGGGCCGATCCGCCGGGGGGATGCGCTTCGGGATTGGCTCGAACGGGGCCGAAGCGGAGAGATGGCTTACCTGGCCGCGCGCCTCCAAGAGCGCCTCGATCCCAGGCACGTACTGCCCGGGGCGCGCAGCGTGATTGCCGTCCGTCTCCTCTACGGCCCGGAGCCTCTGGCCGACCTCGATCCCAGGATCTCGCGTTATGCGATGGGCGAGGACTATCACGACGTGCTCGGCGATCGCTTGCGAGCTTTCGAAACCGGTCTGGTGGCTCTCGTGCCCGAGCCTGTTCGGACCCGGGCCTATGTCGATACCGGTCCCGTGCTCGAGAGGGAGTGGGCCGCCCGCGCGGGGCTTGGTTGGCAAGGCAAGAACACCTGCCTGATCGATCCTGCGCAGGGGTCGTACGCCTTTCTCGGGGTACTGCTGACGGATCTCGAATTGCCCCCGGACGAGGTCGAGCCCGACCATTGTGGGAGCTGCCGGGCATGCCTGGACGCTTGCCCGACCGACGCGTTTCTCGAGCCCTACGTGCTCGACGCGACGCGCTGTCTCTCGTACACGACGATCGAGTTGCGGGGTTCGATTCCCGAGGAGCACCGCGAGACCCAGGGCACACGGGTCTATGGCTGCGATGTCTGCCAGGCGGTCTGTCCCTGGAACACGCGCGCGGGGCGGCAGGCGCCGGGCGACCCGCTCGGGCTGCGTGCACGGCTGGCGCCCCGAGAGGCATGGCGTCGGCCGACCCTCGCCTGGCTGCTCGATCTCGATGAGGAGAGCTGGCGGAGGGTCACCCGACGCTCGGCCCTGCGGCGCGCCCGGTTCCGAGGTCTTCTCCGCAACTGCCTGGTAGCCGCGGGCAACAGCGAGGATCCGTCGTTGATCCCGGCCATACGCAGGCACCTCGAAGGCGATGATCCACTTCTGGCCGAGCACGCCCGCTGGGCTTTGGATCGCCTCCTAGGCTAGGCGGGCCACCAACTGGGCGACCGCGAACATCTCGTCGCCTCCCAGATCCCCTTCCCAGTGGTACTCGATGTTCAATCTGGGGAAGAGAGCTGGCAATTCATTTGGTTCCAGCAAAAAGTGAGGATTGTTGGGGCCTTGCGGGCGATTGCTTTGGTAAGTGGTGAAGGTTTCATAGACCAGCAGGCCGCCTGGCCGGAGGGCCCTCGTGATCGCGGAGGCAAGTGGGCGGTGTAGATACCGGAACACCAACACGCAGCCGAAGCGCCCCTCGGCCACCGGTAGGCCTGGCGCGCTTTCGAGGTCGGCGCGCACGAGCTCGATCGGGAGTTGCCCGGTTCGCCGGACGCCGTTCAGCACTCGGCTTCTCGACGGCGGTGCGCAGTGCGCGCATGGTGTCGTCTTCCGCCGCCGCGAGCAGCGTGAGCTCGCAACGCGGCGCGACCAGGTCGAGGGTCGCGGCGATCAGGTCGTCGGTCTTCCCCTTGAGTTCCACGTTGATGCGTAGATCCGGAAAGGCATCGAAGGTCTCTCGCAAGGTGGGAACCTGGATTCCCTTGCCGCGGAACGGGAAGCTCTGGCCGCCATCCGCCGAAAACCGGTAACCCGCGTCGAGCTCGCGCAATTCGGCCAGGCTGAGCTCTGCGATGGGCCCCTCGCCGTTCGTGGTGCGCTCGAGCAGGGCGTCGTGGAAGACCGCGACCTCGCCGTCCCGGGTCAGATGGACATCCGTCTCGAGCGCCGCGACACCCTCCCGGACGGCGTGCTCGAAGGCGGGGAGGGTGTTCTCGGGGCGCTCGCCACTGGCGCCGCGATGCCCGAACAAGAGCGGCCGGGGCAGCGCGAAATAGGGATGCGACGCGGGACGCGGGTGAGGCATCGCACGTACGTTAACCTACGCCGCCCGATGGCCGTCCTTACCCGTGATGTGATCCTGGCCGAGATCGATGCCGGTCGAATCCGCATCGAGCCCTTCGATCGCGATCAGGTCGGTCCGGCATCGATCGATCTGACCCTGGGTGACCGGATCCGGGTGATCGAGCCGGGCGCGGCCCCGATCCCCTTGAAGGCGGATGTGGACTACCGGGATCACACCCGGCTCGAGGCGCTGGATCGTCCCTTCGTGCTGGCGCCCGGGGTCACGATCCATGGGATCACCCGGGAGCGCATCACGCTGGCGTCCGATCTGTGCGGATTTCTCGAGGGGAGAAGCAGGTTTGCACGCCTTGGTCTCATGATTCACGTTACCTCTGCATTCGTGCAGCCCGGGGTTTCGAATCGTCAGGTGCTCGAGATCAGCAACGTCTCGGGCCACCCCCTGGAGGTGCATGCGGGCGTTCGCATCTGCCAGATCGTGCTGCTGCGGGCCGAGGGCGAGGCCGTCTACGCGGGGCGCTTCTTCGATCAAGACGAGCTCTGATCCGTGCGCGCGGTGGCGCAGCGCGTGCGCAGGGCACGGGTCGAGGTTGAAGGCGAGACCGTCGGAGAGATGCAGGAAGGCCTGCTCGCGCTGGTTGGGGTGGCGCGCGGAGATGGCCCCAGCGATGCGCGACAGCTGGCCGCGAAGCTCGTGAACCTTCGGATCTTCGAAGACGCAGAGGGGCGCATGAACCTCTCGTTGCTCGAGACGGGCGGCTGCCTCGGGGTGGTTTCACAGTTCACGCTGCTGGGGGATGCGCGCAAGGGGCGACGCCCGGCGTTCTCCGATGCGGCGCCGCCGGAGCAGGCCGAAGGGTTGGTCGAGGCCGTCATTGCGGAGGCGCGAAATCTCGGAACGCCGGTCATCACCGGCCGCTTCCAGGCGCACATGGATGTCGAGCTGTTGAACGAGGGCCCCGTCACGATCCTGCTCGATACCGAAAGACGCTTCTGAAGAGCCTGTGAATGGGGGCTTGCACTCCCGCGTCTCACTTTCGATGCTCCCCCGAGATGGGGACGCTGCCGCTCGGTGCAGAGCACCGGGCGAGCCAGCCGAGAGAGGAGATGACGTGGAAAGAACGAATCGAATGGGTCGCCCTGTGTGGCGGGCGGCTCTGCTGGCTGCGTGCTTGATGACGGCGCCGATGGCCGCACAGGCGGAAAGCCCGGCCAAGGAACTCGGCATGGGTGTGGCCACGGTGGGTGCGAACCTGCTGTACGGCCCGGTCAAGCTGCTCTACGCCCTGGGCGGAGGCATGGTCGCGACCATTGCCTGGGCTTTCTCAGGGGGCGACGTGGCCGTGGCCCGTCCGATCGTGGATGCCTCGCTGCGCGGCGACTACTTCGTGAGCAGGGATCAGCTGACCGGAGAGGACGAACTCGAGTTCATCGGCCGCCGGCCGCAGCACGAGGTGGCACGAGACCAGGACCAGGGCTGGGACGTGGCTGCGCCCGCCGAGCCCGAGGGGTTCTGACGTTTCGGCCTCGGGGACTTCCCGAGGTTCACCGAACCCGAAGGCTCCCGACGGGCGTACCCGCTGAGGCCTGAGGGGCTTTCTCCGCCAGGCGGCCTGGGCCGCCGATGGGTGGAGGGCCCTGGGCCTCGGGCGCGTGGACCCGATGGCTCGGGCTCGTCATTCTGGAGACTTCATGGCCGACGGACTCACCCTGGCTTCGTTTGGAGCAGCGTTTGGCGCGGGCATCATCTCGGTGCTCTCGCCTTGTGTGATGCCGTTGATGCCTGCCTACCTCTCGCTGATCTCCGGCATCTCGGTCGAGGAGATGCAGGGGGAGGCTCCTGACGCGGGCCTTCGGCGCCGGGTGCTGCTCGGTTGCGCGGGTTTCGTGGCCGGCTTCTCGACCGTGTTCATCCTGCTCGGTGCATCGGCCACCGCGATCGGCCACGTCCTGAACACCTGGCGCCTGGAGGTTGGCGGGGTCGAAATCACGGCCGTCCAGGTGGCCGGTGTGGTGATCATCCTGATGGGCTTGCACCTGATGGGTTTGCTGCCGATCCAGGCGCTCTACCGTGACACGCGCTTCAACGACAGCTTCAAGCCCAAGAGCTGGATTGGCACCTACCTGGTGGGCGCGGCCTTCGCCTTCGGCTGGTCCCCGTGCATCGGGCCGATCCTGGGCGGCATCCTTACGATTGCGGGTTCCCGGGAAACGGTGTGGCAGGGGATGGCGTTGCTGGCCGTCTACTCGCTTGGGCTGGGTGTGCCGTTCTTCCTGGCCGGGTGGAGCATCGAGTTCTTCTTCAAGGCGCTCCAGCGCATGAAGGCCCACTTCCGGCGAATCGAGATCGGGTCGGGAGCGCTCCTCGTGGCGCTGGGCTTGCTCGTCGTCACACGCCGCCTCACCTTGTTGAACGAGTACTTCAGCTTCTTGAACCGCTTCGTGGAGACTGTCGAAGGATGGCTGCTATGAGCATTCTGGGACGCGGCCTGGCAGGGCTGGTTCTCATTTCCACGATCGTGAGCTGTGGTCCCGTGGGCGACCCGGAAGCGGGCGATGGCGCGGAGCGGGCGCCGGGCTTCGATCTGGCCACCCTGGACGGCCGCCAGGTATCGCTGGATTCGCTGGCCGGCCGGCCTGCCGTGATCGATTTCTGGGCGACCTGGTGTGCACCGTGCATACGCCAGATCCCGGTCTTGAACGCCCTCCAGGCCGCCCATGGCAACGCCGTGAGCGTCGTCGGGATTGCCGTGGATACGAGCGGCGCGGAGGTCGTCGCGCCCTTCGCCGAAGAACACGAGATGGCGTACACGGTGTTGCTCGGCGATGAGCGGCTGGCCCAGGCCTACGGCGCCATCGGTTTCCCCACGCTCTTCGTGCTGGATGGCGAGGGGCAGATCGTCGAGGCCCACGTAGGGATCGTGACGATGGAAGAGCTGGAGGACGCTCTCGAGCGAGCGGGAGCCTGAGCCCCGGGGGGACCTCGCCGCCTCAAGTCGCTTCCGTTGGAAGTCGAAGCAGAGGCCGTGGCGAGTAGTACCGGCCAGCATCACGAGGACACCGGATTTTCGGTCCGGCAGGTCTTCGAGCGTCGCCTCGTTCGAGACGACCTTCTCTTCGACGAGGGCGATGTCGGTGATGTGGTGTACGTGGTGCAGGCCGGCCACCTCGAGCTCACGCGGGAGGGGCCCGACGGGCCTCGACTGATCTCACGAAAGGGCCCGGGCGATCTGATCGGTGAGATGGACGTGCTGCTGGGGAGCCTTCGGACAGCCTCCGCACGTGCACTCGGCGATTCCTGCGTGCTTCAGCTCGACGGTGCGACGTTCGAAGCCATGTGCATCGAGCAGCCCGAGATCGCGATTCGTGTGATCCAGCGCCTGGCTGCGCGGGCCAAGAACCTGGAAAGACGTCTGGCGGCCCTCGGCGGCGACGACCTGCTACGCCCCATCGTTCGCGTACTGCTGCGCCAGGCAGGCCCCGAAACCGGCAAGAACGGCCTGCGCAAGGTGCCGTTGGCGCTGCGTGATCTGGCCCGTGAGGCTGGGCTCTCCATGCTCGAGACCCATCGGGCCCTGACCCAACTGGTCGACCGGAAGCTCGTGAAGGTCGCCGAGGACACCCTCCTCGTGCCCGACCACGAGACGCTTGCGGCCGCCCTGGAATTGACCGAAGACGCCTCTGGGGACTAGATCCCAGCCGGCCTTCCAGGCCTCCCGCCCTCGATTCGGTCCCGACCTTCACCAGAGAGTCATCACGCGCATTGCCCCTCGGTGTTCCACTTCGTTACCGTGGTCGCCGACTGGTTTGGGTGAGGGGGAGCGTGCGGGGCTTCGAGCACAGGCGCGTGAAGAGCGATCAGAGCCGATGGCTTGGGGCGAGGCTCGCCCTGGGTTTCCGAAGCATTGGGCTCGGGGCGTTGCTGGTCCTGGGTCTGTTGGCGCAGGGCGCCCTTGCCCAGGAGATCTTCGGGGCTGATGAAGAAGAAGGTGGTGGTGCCGATCCCTTCGACATCACCGCTGATACGGTCGAGTTCGACACGACGCGCCAGGTGTACATCGCCCGCGGCAACGTGCGCCTCGAGCAGCCCAAGCGAGTCCTCACTGCGGACTGGATGGTCTTCAGCGACCAGACGCGGGAGGGCGTTGCCAGCGGCAACGTGATCGTGACCGAGGGCGGCGACCGGCTGCTCGCGGACGTCCTCCATTTCGAAGTCGACGATCTCCAGGGCATCGTCTTCAAGGGCAAGCTCGAGGCGGGCGGCAACGATTTCATCGCCATCGGCGAAACCATCAAGCGCACCGGGGATCAGGAGTACCTCTTCGAAGACGCGGTGTTCACCACCTGCAAGTGTCCCGACGGCGGTGTCGAGCCCTGGGCGATCAAGGCCAAGGAGGCCGACCTCGAGTTCGGCGGCTACGCGGTCACCAAGAGCACGACCTTCGACGTGCTCGGTGTGCCGGTCCTGTGGACGCCGCGCATGTGGTTCCCGCTCAAGACCGAGCGTCAGACCGGCTTCCTGTTTCCGACCTTCAACATCGGTTCGCGGAACGGCCTCGGCATCGGGCTCCCGTTCTTCTGGGCGGCGCGGGACAACATCAACGTCGTCGTGACCCCCCGCTACCTGGCGGACAACGGGTTCAAGCCCGAACTCGATGTGGACTACGTCTTCGGTCGCGAATCCTACGGCGAGTTCTTCGGTTCCTTCCTCCAGGACGACAACATCAACGAGAACGACATTTCGACGCCCTTCAGCAAGAACCGCTGGGCGGTTGAATGGATCCACGACCAATACCTGCCCGGGCCCTTGGAAGGCTGGCGCTGGAAGGTGGACGGCAAGCTCGTCTCGGATAACAGCTACGGCTTCGATTTTCGGGATATCTCAGGCGTACGGAGCGATCGCTACATCGAGTCCCTGACCTTCCTCGAAGGGCGCTTCGGAACGCTCGGTCGCTACGGTCTGACGGCGGCGCTCCACTACGCCGAGGATCAGCAGAACCCGGACGACCAGGACCGGGACGATTTCCTGCTGCAGCGCTTCCCCGATCTGCGGTTGGGGGGCGTGCTGGAGCCGTTGCCCCTGCTCGGGAACGCCGTCTTCTCCTTCGATACGCGCTACACGCATTTCTGGGCCAAGGACGACGTTCAGGACGTGCTCCCCTTTGCCACGGTCGTGGACGGCCTGTTCGCGGATACGGGCATCGACGCGATCCCCGATGGCGACGAGCGAGACCGAGCCGGCCGCCAGGTGCTTCCGGACGGGACGATCTTGAACCGGGACGGCACAGTGACGACCGCCGCGGACATCCTCGCATTGGACCCGCTGGCGATCCTGCCTACGGGTGACGGGAGTGGCGACAACTTTCCGGGCCCTGAGGGCGACGGGCGCTTTCAAGAGGGCGAGCCAGTCGCCGACCGGGGCCACCGGGTCGTGCTGAATCCCCGCGTGGCGTTCCCGTTCCGTATTGCGGATGCCTTCGAGGTGATGCCCGAGTTCGGTTGGCACGCCACGTTCTACAACACGGACGCGAAGAGCAGCGACGTCCGCAATCTCTTCACGGCGTTGCTCGACGTGCGAACCCGGCTACGCCGGGAGGTGCGCTTGCCCAATTGGCTGGCGGAGGGTCAGCCGGCCGTCCACTTGCTGGAGCCGCGCTTCGTCTACACGATGATCGAGGGGAGCAGTCAGAAGGGAAATCCCGCGTTCATTCCCCGCCCGCTCGTGCAGAACGAGCGCCTGCGCCTGCTGGAGCCGACCACCCGGACCCGGGATCCCTCGGATCGCATCGACGATGTCCAGGCCATCACGATGGCGTTGGGCAACCGTTTCTATCTTCCCGGAGTGCTCGGGGCGGAAGGGGAAGTCGGACCGCCTCGTCTGTTTGCGGATTTCACGATGGGCGTGCATCACGATTTCTCGAACAATGACCTCTCCAGCCTCTACCTGGACGGCGTCGCCTATCCCTGGGAGGGCGTTCGCACCGCCTTCAACCTGGGTTTCGACCTGGACGATCCGGACTTCCGTGAGATGTTGTTCTCGATCGGGTACGGATCGCTCACGGGCAACGACTTCCGCTTCTCCTACCGCCTCGTCAAGGACGTGCCTCGCTTCTTCGAGAACTTCCGCTTCGACGAGGAGCGTTTCGAAGAATTCGAGGAGGGCTTCCTCGAGATCAACCAATTCGATTTCCTGACCCGCCTCGCCATCACACGGAACTGGGCCGTCACCTACCGCTTCCGGTACTCCTTCGAGCAGACCCTCGCCCTCACGAACCAGGTGGGCGTCGAGTACCTCTCCAAATGCGAGTGCTGGGCGTTCCGGGTCGAGGTGGAGGATGATCGGAGCACAGGCCTCGAATTCAACTTGCGCTACCGGATCATTGGCCTCGGGGACGACACCGTCCGACCGTTCTCGGGACGCAAACGAGGTGGTCGGGATCCGCTGCTCGATGACGAAGACGAGACCCTCTAGGCTGGCACTCCCCCGGGGGCTTTGCTAGCTACGGGACTTCCTCGCATTTGGCTGGACGCATCGTGCTCCGCCCTCAGCCCGAAGAGTTCGTGAGGCTTGCCGCCCAAGGCAATCTCATCCCCGTGGTCCGGGAGATCCTCGCGGACCTGGACACGCCGCTGTCCTTGTTTCGTCGGCTGGACGATGGTCGGACGTCTTTCCTGTTCGAATCCGTCGAGGGCGGTGAGAAATGGGCGCGATTCAGCTTCATCGGGACCGGGGCCCGGGCGATCTTCCGTGCTCGGGGTGCTGATGTCGAGTGGGAAGAAGACGGTGAGGTACGTCGGGAAACGGCCCCTGGCGATCCGCTGGAACTGCTCAGAGATCGCATCGCAGCCTATCGCCCGGTCGAGTTGCCCGGCGAACCGCTTCCGCGCTTCTCTGGCGGTGCCGTGGGCATGGTCGGTTGGGATTGGGTGCGCTTCGTCGAGCGCATTCCGGACCAGAACCCGGACGAGCTTGGATTGCCGGATCTCTGGTTCCATTTTCCAGAGACCGTCGTTGCCTACGATCAGGTGCGTCATACCGCACTGATCATCCGGCACGTCCATCTACGCGATGGGGATGATCCGGCCGAGCGGTACGCCGATGAGGTCCGCGCGCTCGACCGCGTCGTCGACGAGTTGCGGGAACCGCTGCCGGTGGAGACTCGGCGTGAAGTCGTGCGCGCGCCGATGGCGGTCCGCACGAGCATGAGCCAGGAGCAGTATCAGGACGCCGTGAAGCGGGCCAAGGATTACGTCGTTGCAGGCGATGTCTTCCAGGTGGTGCTGGGCTTCCGCCATTCGGTGCCGCTCCAGGTCGACCCCTTCCTGCTCTACAGGATGCTCCGCCACATCAACCCGAGTCCGTATCTGTTCTACATGCAGATGGAGGGTTCGCTCCTGATCGGCTCTTCGCCGGAGATCCTGGTGCGCCTCGAGGGGGACGAGATCGACGTTCGACCGATCGCCGGGACCCGCCGGCGTGGCCGCGATCCGAAGGACGACCTCGCCATGGAAGAGGAGCTGCGGACCGATCCGAAGGAGATCGCGGAGCACGTGATGCTGGTGGATCTCGGGCGCAACGATGTCGGACGGGTTGCCGAGGTTGGCAGCGTTCGCGTGACCGAATACGCCAATATCGAGCGCTACTCCCACGTCATGCACACCGTGTCGAACGTCCAGGGCCGGCTGACCGGGGAGCGCGACTGGCTCGATCTGCTGCGCGCGACGTTTCCCGCTGGCACCCTTTCTGGCGCGCCGAAAGTGCGGGCCATGGAGATCATCGACGAACTCGAGTGTGTTCGGCGCGGGCCCTTCGGTGGCTGCGCCGGGTATATCGACTATTCGGGGAACATGGATCTGGCCATCACGATTCGGACCATGCTCGTTCATGACGGTGAGGTCCATGTTCAGGCGGGTGCGGGTGTCGTGGCGGACTCGGTTCCGGAACTCGAGTTCCTCGAGTGCAACAACAAGGCGCGCGCCATGATCCAGGCCATCGACATGGCGCGGGAAGGAACCGACTAATGTCGTGCCAAGGGCCGGAAGACGGAAGCTGATGCCGCGCTTGCTGATGATCGACAACTACGATTCCTTCGCGTACAACCTCTTCCAGTATCTGGGCGAACTCGGCGCGGAGACCGAGGTCCTGCGCAATGACGACGAGAGCGTCGAGAGCCTCGTTGCACGCGGGCCCGATGGGCTGGTCATCTCTCCCGGGCCTGGCCGCCCGGAAGACGCGGGCGTATCGGTTCCGGCCGTCCGGGCCTTCGGCGAGGCGGGCATTCCCGTGCTCGGCGTGTGCCTTGGCCACCAGGCGATCGGCCAGTGTTTCGGAGGACGGATCGTTGGCGCGCGCAAGATCATGCATGGCAAGACGTCTGAGATTCGCCACGAAGAAGAGGGCGTGTTCGCCGGCCTGCCGATCCCCTTCGAGGCGACCCGCTACCACAGCCTGGTGATCGATGGCGACCATTGTCCAGACGTTCTGGCCGTGACGGCGCGCACGGCGGACGGTGAGATCATGGGGGTTCGCCACCGGGAGCTCGAAATCGAAGGAGTGCAGTTCCATCCCGAGTCGATCCTGACCGGCGAGGGGAAGCGGCTGCTCGGAAACTTCGTCGCCCGTTGCGGGCATGGGGCGACCGTCCGATGAGTCTCGTCGGTGCCATCGAGTGCGCACTCGACGGCCACGAGGTTCCCTCGGAGCTGCTGGAGGCTGCGTTTGGCACGATCATGGACGGCGATGCCAGCGAGGTGCAGATCACCGCGCTCCTGATCGCCCTTCGCGCGAAGGGAGAGACGACGCGCGAGATCGCGACCCTGGCCCGGGTGTTGCGAGGCCGGGCGGAGACGTCGGCCCTCGTCGATCCGCGCACGGTGGATACCTGCGGCACGGGTGGAGACGGTGCGGATACCTTCAATGTCTCCACGGTGGCTGCGTTCGTGGTCGCGGGTGCCGGCGTGCCGGTTGCCAAACATGGCAACCGGGCCGCCTCGAGCCGCACCGGTAGCTTCGATGTGCTCGAAGCCCTGGGGGTGGAAGCGGATCTCCCGATCGAAGCCGCGGCGGAGGTTCTCGCCGAGGTCGGTATCGGGCCGTTCTTTGCGCGCCGGGCGCATCCGGCGATGCGTTTCGTGGCTCCTGTCCGTCAACAGCTCGGCCTGCGAACCGTCATGAACTGCATGGGGCCGCTGCTCAATCCGGTCGGCGCGCGGCGCCAGCTCATCGGCGTGTTCGGTCGAGCGTGGGTTCAGCGCCTGGCGGAGGTTCTCCTCGAACTCGGTGCCGAGAGGGCGCTGGTGGTCCATGGTAGTGACGGCCTCGACGAGATCACGGTGACCGGGCCGAGCCACGCCGCGTGGGTGGATTCTGGCGGCGTTCGGCCGCTGGAGCTCGACCCGGCAGAGATCGGGATCGGGCTGGCGGATCCCGAGAGCCTCCGGGGTGGCGATGCGGAAGAGAACGCGAGCCTTGCGCGGAAGATCCTCGATGGAGAGCCTGGGCCGCGACGCGACATCGTCGTGGCGAATGCGGGAGCGGCCCTGTGGGTCGCTGGCGCCGCGGAAGATTGGGTGGCTGGAGCTGAACTCGCGCGCAAGAGTCTGGATGCGGGAGCGGCTCGGGAGAAGCTCGAGGCCCTGGTTCGCGCCACGAAAGGCCGCGGCACGGCATGAACATCCTGGATGACATTCTGGCCCATAAGCGCGAGGAACTCGTCTCCGCGCGCTCGCGAACGTCGGGCGACGACATGGCCCGAGCCGCGAGCGAGATGAGCGTGCCGGCTCGGGGCTTCCGCCGCGCCCTGACGGAGGGGCCGAAGCCACGGGTCATCGCGGAGATCAAGCGACGCTCGCCCAGCAAGGGAGAGATCCGTGCCGATTTCGACCCGGTGGAGATCGCGCGGGCCTACACTGCGGCTGGTGCTGCGGCGCTCTCGGTCCTCACCGACGAACACTTTTTCGGCGGAAGCCTCGACATCTTTCGTGCCGTGCGGGCGGTTACGGCCCTGCCGCTCCTGCGCAAGGATTTCGTGATCGACGCCTACCAGATCGACGAAGCCCGAGCGGCCGGCGCCGATGCGGTGTTGTTGATCGTGAGCGCACTCGATCGTTCGGCCCTGGAGCGGCTGAGCGTGCATGCAGGAAAACTTGGAATGGATGTGCTGGTGGAAGTCCACGATGAGGCCGAGTTGGACGTGGCCGCTTCGATCGGAGCCGACCTGATCGGAGTGAACAATCGGAACCTGCGCCGCTTCGTGACGGATCTCGCCACCACGGAAAGGCTCGCACCGAAAGTTCCGAGAGATGCCGTGTTGGTCTCTGAGAGCGGTATCTTCGGGCCGGAGGACGTGAAGCGACTCGCGGCCGCCGGGGCCGATGCCCTGTTGGTCGGAGAATCGCTGATGCGAGAAACAGACGTTGAGGGCGCTCTCCTGCGTCTTCGAGGAGCCCAGTGAGCGTACGCATCAAGATCTGTGGAATCGTGCAACCCGATGACGCGGCAGCGGCAGTCGATGCCGGGGCCGACTTGATCGGGCTGAACTTCGTGGCGGATTCGCCGCGCTGCCTCAACCTCGACGATGCCGAGGCGATCGCCCGGAGGGTCGAAGGACAAGTCGAGCGCGTCGCCATCTTTCGGGATGCGCCGTGGGCGGAGATCGAGCGTGTCACCCGCCGGGTCGAGCTGGAGCGAATCCAGTTCCACGGGGACGAATCCGAGGAAGACATCGAGCTGGTGGACTACCCGGTGATCAAGGCGGTGCGCGGTGCCGATCGCGAAGCGGCGGATCGATACCCCGGAGCCTTGTTACTCCTCGACCACCCGACGAAGGGCGGCGGAAAAGGCGAGACCTGGAACTGGACCGAGGCTGCCGAGCTGATCGCCGAGGGCGCAGATCTGATCCTCGCGGGCGGACTCAACCCGGAAAACGTCGCCGATGCGTTGGAAGGCCTGGGTGACCTGCTGCCCTGGGGTGTCGATGTGGCAACCGGTGTCGAACGGGAGGGAGACGTGCGAAAGGATCCCGCCCGCATGGCCGCCTTCGTCGCGGCGGTTCGCCAGGTGGACGTCGTGGAGCACGTCGAGGAAATCGACTAGAGAACAAGTCAACCAGCGGGGACGGAGTTTACAATTGACTTGTCAAAGAGGGGCAGCGGCCCCTCTTTGACAAGTCAATTGTAAACTCCGTCCCCGCTGGTTGACTTGTTCGTGCTAGGTCAGGAGGTGGAAGAGGGCTTCTGTCTGCGCTTCTGTCTCTGCGATCGAACCGCTGTTGTCGATGATGTGGTCGGCCAGAGCGCGTTTTTCCTCGATGGGGAGCTGGGCGCGCACGCGCTCGAGCGCGTGTTCCGGCGTGGCGCCGTCGCGCTCGATCTGGCGAGAGATCTGTTGTTCTTCTCTGGCATAGACAAGGATGACTCCGTCGAGGCCGTAGGGCGCGGCACCGCGCCCTTCGAAGAGGAGCGGGATGTCGACGATGACGAGGGGGGCGTTGCCGCGCCGTGCGTCGTCGATCTGCTTCAGGAGCTCGGCCACGATCGGGGGGCCGGTGATGCCGCCAAGGCGCGTGCGGGCGGCTGGATCGCCGAAGACCCTCGCGCCGAGTCGCTTGCGATCCAGGGAACCGTCTGGGAGTAGCATGTCGTTGCCGAACGCTTCAGCGATTTCGGCCAGCATCGGCATGCCGGGGGCCTGCAGCTGGCGGACGATGGCATCCGCATCGACGAGGTTCGCTCCCAGCTCCGTGAGCAGGCGAGCGACTGTACTCTTCCCCGTGCCGATGCCCCCGGTCAATCCCATCACGCTCGCCATGGCAGCAGCATGACACGGGACGGGTCGACCGTCAGATCGCGCATCCCTCGTCGGGCATCGGATCTTCGGGTGTCGAACCCTCGGGTGTCGAACGCCCGCGCTCGTAGACCACCACGCAGTTCTTGCCCTCGGCCTTGGCCTGATAGAGGGCCTCGTCGGCGCCCTGGAAGAAGTCCTTCCGATTGCCGGAGAAGGTATTGACGCCGATCGAGACCGTCATCTTGGTCAGGCGCATCGTGTCGTCCAGGATGAACGATGCGGACGAGACACCGTGGAGGATCTTCTCGGCCAACAAGGCGGCACCGGGCTGATCCGTATTGGGCGCGAGTACCACGAATTCCTCGCCTCCGTAGCGTGCGACCAGATCCGCCTCGCGAACGTTGTCATTCAGGATCTCCGCCAGTCGAACCAGCAGCTCATCTCCGGCGGCGTGGCCGAGCTGATCGTTCAGGCGTTTGAAATCGTCGATGTCGATCACCAGGATGGAGAGCGGCTCGCCGCTACGGGCGGTGCGCTTGATCTCTCGCGTCAGGAAATCCTGGAAGAAGCGGTGGTTGTGCAGCTTCGTGAGGCCGTCCGTGATCGAGAGCTGTCCGAGGACCTCGTTCGCGGCCTGGAGTGCGTCGTTCTGTTGCTGCAGGCGTTCGTTGGCCTGGACAATGTCGGAGCGTTGGCAAACGAGTTCCTCGGCCATCTCGTTGAAAGTACGTGTCAACAGCGCAAGTTCATCCTCCGTCGGGATCGGGAGGATCTTCACATTGAGTTGGCCCTCGGAAATCCGGCGCGCTCCTTCCGAGAGCGCGTGAATCGGGCCGACCGTGGTACGCGTGACCCGCCGCGCGAGGAATGCAAAGGCCAGGAGCAGCACCGCGTTCACGCCCGCCACCCGTCGGAGAACCGCGAGCACGGGCTCGAAGACCACTTCGAACGGGATTTCGTGGATCAGCCGGGCACCGAGTGGCCCCACCCAAAGGGTCGCACCGACGACCAGTTCCCCCGATCGATTGCGATAGGGGACGGGCTCGTCGGGCCAGCCACCGGGGGGAGTGCCGAGACTGTCCGGGAGCGGAGGATCGGGTAGGAGCCGCACCCGCCCTCGCTGCGAGCCGGGAAGGGTGAGGATTTCAGCGCGGTAGGAGTCCGAGAGCCAACCGACGAAATCCCTGCCGTCGTGATTCGCGACGACGCCCAGCTGGGGGCCCGGCTTGCCGCTCCGCCAAAGGACGCGGGGCTGGACCAACCGGTCGCGATTCAGCTCCTCGGCGTCTTTGCCATCGACCTCCGGAACCGGTTCCACGGCGCGAAACAGCGGCTCGATTTCGGCGGATCCGTCGGGATCTTTCAGTTGCGCCTCGAGTTGCGCCTGGGCCAGGAGGAGCCCGTCGTCCAACTGGTGCGCTGCCTGGTCCAGGCGAACCGGCACGCTCGCTCGCAATTCCCGCTGTAGGAAATGGTACGTCGTGTGGACGGCTACGCCCGAGACCACGACCGCACTCAGGATCACTCCGCCCAGGACCGCGAACAGCAGCCGGCCCGCCAGGCTGCTGGGGGACCACCTTTCGGGAGTGACATTCGGGGCGGCGGGTTCGGGCATGATTCCTCGCAGGCGGAATCGGTTCAACGCCCGATGTGCTTGACCCGGAAATCCGAAAAGGTCTGAAATTCCAGTAAGTTGGAGGCATTCAGGGCGTCGGGCGTGGAGAGCTGTCGGTAGATGCCGGTAACTCCCCGAAAGCGCGAGGGATTTCCTGATTTCGGTTTGACCGGCCCGGGGCCCTCGGATATATTGCGCCTGTCTTTTCGAGGGGTTACGCGCGTTCGCGCCCATCGCCGTGGCCGGCAGGTCGGTTCGTGGTTCTACGCTTGGTTCGGCTTGATCCGGATCTGGGCTGGGATCCGGATCTGACTGGGACCGGGACCGGAGCTGGGAGCGAGCGCATTGAACGCGAGACTGGCATGAGCGATCCCGGCTCCCGCACGCCCGCGGCCGCACCTGCCGCAGGGGCTTCTGATTCGTCCTTCGAGACGGAGCTTGGAGAGCTGCGCCAGGAAATCGACGCCGTGGATACGCGTATCCTCGAGGAACTGAACCGCCGGGCCGAACTCGTCCTACGCGTGGGCCAGCTCAAACAGGACCGAAGCGCTGGGGTCTACAGTGCCGCCCGCGAACGGGACCTGGCGGACAAGCTCGTAGCGGCCAACCCGGGACCTTTCCCCGATGCTGGCGTGCGGCCGGTCTTTCGAGAGATCGTCTCGGCCACCCGCTCACTCGAAGCTCGGGTGCGCATCGCCTACCTCGGACCGCCGGGAACTTTTTCCCATCTGGCAGCCCGGGACACGTTCGGAGCCCACGCGGAGTACGTGGCCGCCACCAGCCTGGGCGAGGTCTTCGCCATCGTCGAGCGCGGTGAAGCGGAGCACGGAATCGTCCCGGTAGAGAACACGACCGAGGGCATCGTGACGCCAACGCTCGATGCGCTGCTTGCCTCGGAACTCGCCATTTCGGGCGAGAGCCTGCTGCGCATTTCCCACCACTTGATGTCTTCCTCCGGTCAGCTGGCCGACGTGCGGCGCGTGGCCAGCCATCCCCAACCTCTCGCCCAATGCCGGATCTGGCTGGATCGCCACCTGCCGGGCCTGGATCGGATCGAGATGCCCAGCACCTCGGCCGCCGCCGAGCTGGCAACCCGTGAGGCCGACGTCGCGGCGATCGGAAGCTCACTGGTAGCCGAGCTATGCGGGCTCCAGATCCTGGCGGGTTCGATCGAGGATCAGCGAGACAACACGACGCGCTTTCTGGTCATCGGAGGCGATCCGCCCCCGCCGAGTGGGCACGACCTGACCTCCGTGGCGTACACCGTCCGTAAGGGCGAATCCGGCGCGCTTCACAAGCTTCTCAAGCCGTTCTCGGATCACGGCGTCAATCTCGCCAGCATCCAGGCTCGCCCTCTGAAGGGCACGCCGTGGGAGTACGTGTTCTTCATCGATCTCGAAGGGCATCTGAAACAGCCCGAAGTGCGCGCGGGTTTCGAAGCCGCGGCTGCGTTCTCCAATTCTCATCGGGTCCTCGGTTCCTTCCCGCGCGCTACCGAAGCGCGCAATCCGGCCCGACCTTCTGTCGGCGCGCCGGTCAAAGCGGAAAGGGTCGGATCGTGAGCCTGGCGGATCGCGTGAAGCCGCATATCGCGAGCCTCGAGCCGTACCAGCCGGGCAAGCCGATCGAAGAGCTGGAGCGCGAACTCGGAATCGCGAATGCAGCGAAGCTGGCCTCGAACGAGAACCCGTTGGGGCCTTCACCGAAGGCGATCAAGGCCATTCAGCAAGCGGCGCAGAACATGCATCGCTACCCGGATGGTGCGAGCTACCGGCTCCGGAACGCGCTGGCCGAGCGGCTCGATCTCTCACCCGCCCAACTGGTATTCGGTTCCGGTTCGTCCGAGGTACTGGAGCTGTTGGCGAAAGCCTTCATCAGCACGGGTGACGAGGTCGTTTTCGCGTGGCCGTCGTTCTCGATGTATCCGATCGTCACCCAGGGTATGGGCGGAACGCCGATCCAGGTTCCGCTGGACGAGAATCTGGCCCACGATCTTCCGGCGATGGCCGATGCCGTCACCGAACGCACCCAGGTGGTGATCGTCTGCAATCCGAACAATCCAACGGGTACGAGTGTCGGCGCAGCCGCCTTCGATGCCTTCGTGGAGAGCCTGCCTGAGGATGTGGTGCTCGTGGTGGATGAGGCGTACGTCGAGTACGCGCGGCGGCCGGATTTCCCGGATGCCCTCGGCTGGGTGGCTCGTCGCCCTGGCACGTTGGTGACGCGCACCTTCTCGAAGCTCAATGGCCTGGCCGGGGTACGGGTGGGGTACGGCATCGCGGATCCCGAGCTTGCCGGCTACCTGGAACGCGCGCGGCACCCGTTCAACCTGAATCTTCTCGCGGAAGCGGCAGCGCTGGCCGCCCTCGATGATGTCGAGCACATCGAGGCGACCCGACGCATGAATGCCGAAGGTGGCGAGCAGTTGACCCGGGGCCTCGAGGCTCTCGGGTTCAAGGTCTGGCCCACCGATGCGAACTTCCTGCTGGCCGAGCTAGGTGACGACGCCTACGAAAAGCTCCTCCACAAGGGTGTGATCGTCCGCCCCATGGGCGGTTTCGGCCTGCTCGGATGCGTGCGGATCTCGATCGGGACCGCCGAGGAGAACGAGAAGCTGATCAAGGTCGTAGAGACGTGGCGGGGGACGAAGGCGTGAGCGACTTCGAAACCCTCGCAGTCGTTGGTCTTGGGCTTCTGGGTGGCTCGGTCGCTGCGGCCGCTCGCCAGCGCCGCAGTGTGCGTCGGGTCATCGGGCTCAGCCGCCGCTCGGAAATGGCGACGCGTGCCGTCGAACGAGGCTTCTGTGACGAGGCCGGTACCGATCCGGCGGCCGGTGTTCGGGACGCGGATCTGGTGATTCTGGCAACGCCGGTATTTGCCATGGAAGAGACCCTGCGCGCTCTCGGCCCCCATCTTTCCCCCGGCTGCCTGGTGACGGACGTGGGCAGCGTCAAGGGGATCCTTGCGGATACGTTGCCGGGCGTGCTGCCCCCGGGCGTGCGTTATGTGGGCTCCCACCCGATGGCGGGAAGCCACGCGAGCGGGCTCGACTTTGCGCGAGCCGATCTCTTCGAGGGCGCTGCTTGCGTGGTGACGCCCCGCGGCCCCGACGACGAAGCCGATGCAGCGCGGCTTGCTGCCTTCTGGTCCGAGCTCGGTGCGAGGATCGAACGCCGGGAGCCGGCTTGCCACGATGACGAGGTGGCATGGGTCAGCCATCTCCCGCATGTCGTGGCCTTCGCCTATGCACGGGCACTCGATGCGGCCGGCACGTCAGCGGCTGCCTTGAAGGGCGCTGGTTTTCGCGATTTCACGCGGGTCGCGCGCAGCGAGCCCGAGATGTGGGCCGACATCCTGGTGACCAATCGCAAGGCACTGGTCGCGCCCCTCGAAGAGGCAGGCCGGCAGTTGGCCGAACTTGCCCGAAGAATCGAAGCCGGAGATCTGGAAGCAGTCTCCGCTCAGTTGTCTGCCGCCCGTGATCTGCTCGCTCGTAGCGAGTGGAAGACGGACGGCGACGAAAACGCCCGATCCGGGGGCGAAATCCCGGAAATTCAGGCTGCCCCAGTGGCGGCCACCAAGGAGTGAAGACACTTCACATGACTCAGGAAATAACAACAGGCGAATCCTTCGCCGACCTCTTCTCGGCTTCCGAGAAGAAGATGAAGGAGGGGGAGGTCACCAAGGGCCGCATCCTCTCCATCGATGACGACCACGTCCAGGTCGATGTCGGTTTCAAATCCGAGGGGTTCATCGACCTCTGGGAGTTCATGGACGAACAGGGGAAGATCCTGGTCAAGGTCGGCGACGAAGTCGACGTCTTGATCGAGGAGGCCGAGGACGACGACGGTCGCATCGTGCTCTCCAAGGACAAGGCCGATCGGGTCAAGGTCTGGGATGAGATCAGCGATGCCTTTGAGGCGGACAAACCTGTCGAGGGGCGCATCCTCTCGCGGGTGAAGGGTGGTCTCAGCGTCGATATCGGCGTGAAGGCGTTCCTTCCCGGTTCCCAGGTCGACTTGCGGCCGGTCAGGAACCTCGAGAACCTGCTCGGCGAGCGTCTCGAGTTCAAGATCATCAAGTTCAACCAACGGCGTGCGAACATCGTGCTCTCTCGCCGCGCGCTGCTCGAAAAAGAGCGCGAGAAGATGCGGGCCACCACCCTGGAAACTCTCCAGGAGGCCCAGATCGTCGACGGCGTGATCAAGAACATCACCGACTACGGTGCGTTCATCGATCTCGGCGGAATCGATGGTCTGTTGCATGTCACCGACATGAGCTGGGGTCGGGTGAATCACCCGAGCGAGCTGTTCCGGGTCGGTGACGAGATCAAGGTGAAGGTGCTGCGTTTCGACGCAGAGACCGAAAGGGTCTCGTTGGGTCTGAAGCAGATCCAGCCGGATCCCTGGGTCGATGCGGCGATGCGGTATCCGATCGGCAAGCGCCTGAATGGCAAGTGCGTGTCGCTGACGGACTACGGTGCCTTCATCGAGCTCGAGCCGGGCATCGAAGGCCTGGTCCACGTATCCGAGATGTCCTGGACCAAGCGGGTCAAGCACCCGTCGAAGGTCGTGGAGATCGGAACCGACGTCGAGGCGGTCGTTCTGGATGTGGACGAGTACAACCGCAAGATCTCACTGGGCATGAAGCAGATCGAGCCGAACCCGTGGGCACTGATCGAGGAGAAATACCCGATCGGTACCCATGTCTCCGGCGAGATCCGCAACATCACCAACTTCGGCGTCTTCGTGGGCCTCGAAGAGGGGATCGACGGTCTGGTGCACGTCTCGGACATTTCGTGGACCGAGAACATCAAGCACCCGAGCGAGAAATTCGAGAAGGGCAACCACGTCGAGGCCGTCGTGCTCAAGATCGACCGGGAGAACGAAAAGTTCTCGCTGGGGATCAAGCAGCTCGAGTCCAACCCGTGGGACGACATCCTCAAGAAGTTCGCCCTCGGCAGCGAGATCACCGGCGAGGTCACGAACGTGACCGACTTCGGTGCCTTCGTGAAGCTCGAGGACGGCATCGAGGGGCTGGTCTACAGCTCGGAGCTCGCGCAGGAACCGGTCGAGAAGCCTTCGGACGCCGTGTCCCAGGGCGATACGGTGACGGCCATCGTCACCAAGGTCGATCCGGTGGATCAGAAGATCTCCCTTTCGATCAAGGCCGTTTCGGACAGGGATCAACGGGATGCGCTCAAGAAGATGGCCGCCCAACAGTCGTTGACGCAGACGTCGACACTGGGCGACGTCGGCGCTCTCGCGGCTCTCAAAGAGAAGCTCGAGCAGGGAGGTGGCGAGGAGAGTTAGCTCCTCGCCCAGTGTCAACCGATCTCTGTGGGGGTCGGGCCGAGAAGCCCGGCCCCCCACCGACCAGCGGAGACAGTGATGACCAAGAGCGGACTCATCGAGAAAGTGGCAGAGCTCACGCCGCATATCTCGAAGAAGGACACGGAGATCGTCGTCAATACGATCTTCGATTCGATGACGGAAGCGTTGAAGCACGGGCATCGGATCGAGATCCGTGGCTTCGGGAGCTTCCAGGTGAAAGTCCGGGAGGCTCGCGAGGGTCGCAATCCGAAGACGGGCGAGGAAGTCCATATTCCCGCCAAGCGGACGCCCTTCTTCAAGGTGGGCAAGGAGCTGAAGGAGATGGTCGACGCCTCTTCAGCGCCGCTGGACGAATCGGCCGACGACGACGATACACGGGAATGAGGGGCCTTGACCTCGGGGCGTCGAAGCGTCTCGTAGGGGAGGATCACAGCTCGTGAAATGGATTCGCCGATTGGTCGTGCTCGTGCTCCTGGCGGGCCTCGTCTACGTTTCTCGAACGCTGCCGGATGCGAACTCGGTGCTGGTGAATGTGGATCTCCTGTTCTGGCAGGCACCGCCGGTGGCATTGTGGATCGCGCTCGGTCTCGCCTTTCTGGTCGGCGTGCTCTGCGCGAGCGCAGGATTGCTGTATCAGCTCGCCAAGAAGAGCCTGGTGGCCCGGCGCTACCGGAAAGCGGTGGTCGGCCTCGAGTCGGAGATCCACCAGCTTCGCAATCTGCCGCTGGCAGGCAGCGAGGCCGTGAACGACGGCTCGGCGGAGGACTCGCCGGTTCCAGGCGCTCCATGAGCCGCGCTCGGTGAGTCGGATTGGTAGGGCGCTCCGCGGGGTGGGCAGGGCGTCGCATTCCCGGGAGGATCCGTTTCGGGAGGCGCTGCTGCGTCTGCTCGAGCGCGACCTGAACGGAGCGGAAGAGGCTCTGGTGCGCGCAGCGCGCGCAGATTCCGATGACCCGGACGCGTACCTCGCCTTGGCGGCTCTGTATCGGAGCCGTGGCGAGATCGGGCGGGCAATCCGGATCCATCAGAACCTGCTCTTGCGAACGGAGCTTCCGGGGGGAGCGCGGAACGAAGCCCTGGCCGGATTGGCCGGAGATTTCCAGCGCGGAGGATTCCTGCAGCGGGCGATTGCCGCGTTCGAGGAAGTGCTCGAGAACGCTCCGAAGGATCCGACAGCCCTGCGGGCACTGGGGGAGCTCCACGCGGACGCTCGGGATTTCGGTCGCGCGCTCGAGATGAATCGGCGTCTGGCGAAACAAACCGGCGAAGATGGGGCCGCGGACGAGGCGGCGTTGTGGGTTCGTTCCGCGGCCGTGGCTCACGCGGAAGGGCGCAGCGACGATGCCCGTCGAGATTTGAAACGAGCGCTGCGCAAGGACGCAGATGCGACCGATGCCTGGGTTGCCCTCGGTGAGCTCGAAGCCGAGCGCGGAAAGGACAAGCGCGCCCTCGAAGCCTGGAAGCGCGTTCCCGAAATCGATCGACGCAGCGGGCCGCAGGTATACCCGAAGATCGAAGCCACCTACGCCGCGCTCGGGAAGGCACGAGACTACGAGACCTGGTTGCGAAAGCTGATCGAAGATCGACCTGGTGAAGCGGCGAGTCGCCTGGCGCTGATTCGCTCTCTGTTGGCGCGTGGCGCTGCGGAAGAGGCCTTGGCCGAAGCTCGGGAGTTGACCCAGCGAGATCCTGGCAGCTTGGCCGGCCAAGCTGCGTCGCTTCAGGCCCTGCTCGGCTCCGACAGGAAGGACGACGCTCTGAAGCAGGCGCACGAGCTGCTGCAGGTCCTGGCGCGGGCGGGCCTGCTCGAAAGCCGAGAGCGATTGATGTGATCAAATCGGCCCGCGAAACTCCGATGATGCGGCAGTACCTTGGGCTGAAGGCCCAGGTACCCGACGCCTTCCTGTTCTACCGGATGGGTGATTTCTACGAACTCTTCTTCGAAGATGCCGAGCGGGCCGCGCCGTTGCTCGAGATCACGCTCACCACCCGCGACAAGAACAAGCCCGATCCGATCCCGATGTGCGGTGTACCTGTGCACAGTGCGGAGGGATACATCCGCAAGCTGGCGGATCTCGGCCACCGGGTCGCGTTATGCGAGCAGGTGGAAGACGCGAAGCAAGCGGTGGGCCGCAAGCTGGTACGGCGCGAGGTCGTCGAGGTGGTGACTCCCGGCCTGGTAGGAGATCCGACGGGCCTCGCGGGTTCCCAGGAGGTGGCTCTCGCCGTCGTTGCCCGGTTGGGTGGGGCGTTCGGGCTCGCGGTGCTCGATGCCTCGACCGGAAATTTTCGGGCCACCGCTGCAGATGCGGCGCCGGATGGGCAACTCCCAAGCAGCCTCTGCGACGAACTCGAACGCGTTGCACCGCGGGAGCTCCTGGTCGGGCCCGATTGGCGCGGGGCCGTCGAGCCTTTCGCGTTGGCGCGGATTCCTGCGACCGTGCTGCGTGTCGTCGATGCCGACCACTTCGATCCTGACTGTGCGCCGGCCCATCCCCATGGCTTCCTGGCCGATGCCGCGGATCCCCGGATGGCTGCCGCGGGCGCGGCCCTTCGCTATCTGGCCGACCATCAACCCGCGGCCATGGCTCAGGCACCCCGGCTTCGCCTCTACGGATTGGCCGATGCCATGGTGCTCGACGGTGCCACGCGCCGACACCTCGAACTCTTCGAGAGCCACGAGGATCGCTCGCGCAGCGGGACCCTGATCGAGCGCATGGACGATACGCGCACGGCGCTTGGCGCACGTTGTCTCGCCCGCTGGATGGCCTACCCCCTGATCGATCCGAGCGCGATCGGTGCGCGACAGGATGGTGTCGCCTTGCTCTTCGAGGACGATCGGGGCCGTCATCGTTTGCGAGAGGCTCTGGGCGGTGTCCGCGATCTGGAGCGCATCTTCGCTCGTTGCCAGCGGCCTGGGGCAGAGCCTCGAGATGTCGCGGCGCTCCGGGACTCGCTCGCAGCCCTCCCTGGGGTGGGCAAAGCCCTGGCGGGCCAGGATGGTTCCCTGCTCGTAGCCACGCCGACGGCGCTTCGGATGCCGAAGCCTCTACCGGATCTGGATGAGTTGCTGACGGACGCACTCGTAGACGATCCGAAGCCCCTGCCGCGGGGTTCGCGTGGCGCCAACGAGACGGGATACGTCCGGGCTGGTTTTCGAAGTGAACTGGATGTCGTGCGAGAGGCCGCGAGCAAAGGGCGGGAATGGATCGCGGGCCTCGAGGCTGAGGAGAAGGAGCGCACTGGAATTCCAACGCTGAAGGTTCGCTTCCATCCGGTGCATGGCTACGCCCTGGAGATCACGAAGGCGAATCTGGATCGTGTCCCCGAAGACTACGAACGCAAACAAACACTGAAGGGCGCCGAGCGCTTCACGACCCCCGCGCTTCGTGAAATGGAGGGGAGCGTTCTCGGTGCGACCGAGCGTGCGGCTGCCCTCGAGCGCGAGATCTTCGAAGAGGTACGCCAGACGGCGCTGGCGCGTGCTGCTGAGATCCGCGAGGCGGCCGTTGCCGTTGGTGAACTCGACGCGCTCCAATCCCTGGCGGAGGTTGCACGCCAGGATGGTTGGGTGCGGCCCGTCGTCGATGAGGGCACGGGCCTCTCGGTGACGGCTGGTCGACATCCGGTCGTGGAACACCTCCTGCGTAGAGCCGGGGAAGAATACGTCGCCAACGATACCGATCTCGACCCGCACGAAACACAACTGCTCCTGATGACCGGTCCCAACATGTCCGGCAAGAGCACCTATCTACGCCAGGTGGCCATCCTCGTGTTGCTGGCCCAGATGGGCAGCTTCCTCCCCGCCGAGGCAGCACGCATCGGTGTCGTCGACCGGGTCTTCACCCGGGTCGGCGCTTCGGATCGGCTGTCCCGTGGCGAATCCACGTTCATGGTGGAGATGAGAGAGACCGCAGAGATCCTGGCCCAGGCCTCGCCGCGTAGCTTGATCATCCTGGACGAGATCGGCCGCGGAACCAGCACCTTCGACGGCCTGTCGATCGCCTGGGCGGTTGCGGAATATCTGCATGACACGCCCGGCCTTCGTGCGCGAACCCTGTTTGCGACCCACTACCACGAGCTGGCAGACCTGGCCCGCACCCGCGAAGCCGTGGAGAACGCGCACTTCGAAGCGCGCGAGTGGAAGGAAGAGGTGTTGTTCTTGCGTCGCCTGGCACCCGGCCCGGCGAACCGGTCCTACGGAATCCAGGTGGCGCGCCTGGCAGGGCTGCCTGCCGCCGTGATCGAGCGGGCCAGGGAGATCCTGGCGCGGCTCGAGGAAGACGAGCTCTCCCCCGATGGCCGCCCTCGGTTGGCCGCTCAGGCCGACGGCCCGCAAGAGGATGGACAGCTGGCCCTGTTCTCGACCGCAGGCCCGGATCCGACGGAAGAAGAGGTGCTGCGGGAGCTACGCGCCCTCGATCCCGACGACACGACGCCTCGCCAGGCCCTGGAGTTCGTTGCGGCCTGGCGAAAGCGGCTCGGCGAAGGTCCGTCGTGAAGCGCCCTCGGGCCATTATTTGGTTGGGCCTCTGCGCCATGCTGCTGCTGGGCGCCGAGCGGCCGCCGGGGCTTTCCGATGTGCGGGACGTTCGGCATTGGTCGTACAAGAACTACACCCGTGTGGTCGTCGAGCTCTCTGGCCCGACCGCACGCAGCGAAGTCAAGCGCCTCGCCGCGGATCGCGAGGCCGGGAAGCCCGAGCGGATCTACCTGGATCTCCCCAATGTCTGGGTGGGGACACGTTATGCGGATCCGATTCGGGTCGGCGATGGTCTACTGCGAGGCATCCGTCTCGGCCAGAATCGCGCCACGGCCTCACGGCTGGTGATCGATCTCGACCGCTACGAGCGCCATCGCCTCTTCCAGCTCACTTCGCCGGATCGACTCGTTCTGGACGTCTACGCCCATCGCGGGCCGCACGGCGGAACGATCACTGCGCGCCGTCCGTCCTCCACGAAGCCGCCTCGTGGAGCTGCTCCGTCGCCCAGGGCGACGCCGTCCCCGCGGACCTCCTTGCGCCCGATCCACACGGTCGTGATCGACCCGGGCCATGGAGGCGACGATCCGGGCGCTGTTGGCGTGGCAGGGGTCCGCGAGAAGGATGTGACCCTCCGCCTCGCCCGGGAGCTTGCGCAGCGTTTGCGGGAGCGCGGCTTCCAGGTGCATCTGACTCGCGAACGAGACCAGAACGTGAGCCTCGAGGCGCGCACGGCCTTTGCCGAAGGCAAGGGCGCAGATGTCTTCGTCTCGATTCACGCCAACGCGGCTCGCCGGCGCGGAGCCAACGGGATCGAGACCTACTTCCTGGACAAAGGCCACGAGCGCCACTCCCTCCGTGTGGCAGCCCGAGAAAACGGTGTACCGCCCAACAAACTCGATGCGCTCCAGCGTGCCGTCGCTGGGCTCAAGGTCTCCGAGATGTCGATCCAGTCGCAATCGCTGGCGCGCGCCGTCCACGGGAAGATGGTGACCGGCGTCCGGAAGACCCATGGCTCGGTGAAGGATCTCGGTGTCAAGCAGGCGCCGTTCCACGTGCTCTTTCTTTCGGGAATGCCGTCGATCCTGATCGAAACCGGCTTCGTCACCCATCCGAAGGAAGCGAAACGCCTCGCAAGCCGTTTCTACCGTGCCGTCCTTGCCGAGCAGATCGCCCGGGGCCTTTCATCCTATCGCAGCGAGCGGAGTGCCAAGCTCGCGAGGCGCGCCTCATGAGTCACGGATCTTCATGAGCGACGAGCCGGCCCTGGACCAGTTCATTCCGCCCTACACGTCGGGGGAGGAACGCGAATCCCGCGCCACCGCAGAGGCGGCCCGAGGCTATCTGGGCGAGCTGCGCGCTTTCCTCGCGGAGCGCCAACGCCAAGGGGATTCGGGCAACGCGGTCAACGTCCTCCACTCCGACGCGATTGACCGGTTGCTCCGACGCCTCTTCGAGGTTGCGGAGTTCACCTACTACGCGGACGAGGGGGAGTTCGACGCTCGAGTGAGTATTGCTGCGGTGGGGGGGTTCGCACGACGGGAGATGGCGATCGGTTCCGACGTGGATCTGCTCTTCCTGCATGACGGCGACGAAGTCAGTCCCTATGCGGCGCGGATCGCCGAGTGGATCCAGTATTGCCTCTGGGACGCGGGCCTCGAGGTTGGCGCGGCCCTGCGAAACCTGGACGAGACCATCGCGATGGGCCAGGAGGACTTGACGGCCAAGACGACCGTGCTGGGCGCGCGTTTTCTGGCCGGCGATGCGACGCTCTTTCACGAGTTCACGACCGCCGTCCGGGATCGCCTGATTCCCGATGTCGGAGCGTTCGTTCAGGAGCTTCAAGAGCTCTGGCAGGCCCGTCACTCGAAGTTCGGCGATTCGTTGTATCTCCTGCAGCCGAACATCAAGGAGGGGGCCGGCGGTTTGCGGGACTACCACACGGCCTGGTGGGCCGTGCGCGCAACCGAGCCCCGCTTTCAGGGGCTCGACGACCTCTTGCACGTCGGATTGCTCACCGAATCGGAGATGGCCCAGTATCGGAACGGCCTGCAGTTCCTCTGGCGGGTTCGGAACCAACTCCACCTCTCGACCAAGCGCAAGACGGACCAGATGAGTTTCGAGTTGCAGGAGTCTCTCGCCGAGAGGTTGGGCCTGGGTTTGGGCCCGGGCCCGGGCGGTGAGCTGCCGGTCGAGCGGTTCATGCGCGAGTACTACCTGCATGCGCGAGCGGTCCAGACGTTCTCGGAGATCGTGCTCGAGCAATGCGCCGCCCGAACGCGGCCCAACCGCGGTACGTCGGAGACGAAACCGGCCGAAGATGGTTTCCGGGTTGCGGTGGACCATCTCGAAATTCCGCACGCTGCTCATCTCCGCGAGAATCCCGTGCGCCTGTTGACGGCTTTCGCCATTGCCCAGGACCACGACGTTCCGCTCTCCCGAACGGCCCGCCGCTATATCCGCGAACATCTCCATCTCATCGATGAGGATTTCCAGAAGGATCCAGAGGCGGCTGCAGCGCTGCTCCGGATCCTGGGCGCGCCGACCCGCGTGATGCGTACGTTGATGGTGATGAACGAGGTCGGACTTCTCGGTCGCTATCTGCCCGAGTGGGAACACATCGTCTGCCGCTGGCAGCACGTCATCTACCACACCTACACCGTGGACGTGCATTCGATCTTCCTGGTCGAAGAGCTGCGCCGGCTGTGGCGAGGGAAATACGAGCAGGCGCTTCCCGAGTTGACGGAGTTGGTCCGGAATGTTCCGGACTTGCCTGCGCTGTACCTGGGCTGTCTGCTCCACGATATCGGCAAGGGCATGGGCGGTGACCATTCGAACAAGGGTGCCGACATGGCCGAGCAATGCTGCGAGCGTCTCGGCTTGGATGCCGATCGCACGCGGCGGGTCGTGTTCGTGGTGCGTTGGCACCTGCTGATGTCCCATGTCGCGCAGCGGCGCGACCTGGCGGATCCGAAGGTGATCGTCGACCTGGCCCAGACCTGTGGTGACCGCGAGAACTTGCACAATCTCTACCTGGCGACGTTTGCCGATATGCGGGCCTCGTCGACTTCGGCCTGGACCGAGTGGCGCTACGAGTTGTTGAAGGAGTTGTTCGAGCGCACCTCTGAATTCCTCGAATCCGGTGGGGACGATCCGCGCTTCGCCCAGAGTCAGATCGATGCGCGGGTCGAGACCCGCCGAGCCCAGGCGGCGCGGGAGCTCCAGGCCCTGGGCGTTGCCGAGGCGCGCGTTCACGAGTTCTTCGAAATGATGCCGCGGCGCTACTTCATCTCCCACACGCCGCGTCAGATCGCTCGACACGCAAGGGTCGTTCTTTCGTTGGGCCCGGAGCGAGCCCAGGCCAGCGCCGTGCGCACGATGCGTGGTGGCTTCAGCGAATACATCTTGTGTACCCGCGATGCCCGGCGGCTCTACTCGGATGTGGCCGGCTCGTTGACGGCCGTCGGCATCAACATTCTCGGTTCGAACGTCTACACCACGCGCACCGGGCTGGCCCTGGAGATCTATCGGGTGTCGACTCCCGACGGTGGCGAAGCCGAGCAGCAGGTCACCTGGGACCGGCTCGAAGAGGTCGTAGCGGATGTGTTGCAGGGCAGGGCGCTCGTGGACACATTGATCGCGCAGCGTGGTCGACCCGTCGGTCGCCCTCAATCCCCCTCGCGTGCTCCGGCCCACGTGCAGATCCGCAACGATGTGTCGGATTTCTACACGGTCGTGGATGTGACGGCGGACGATCGTCCGGGCCTGCTCTACGACCTGACCCGGACCTTGGCCGGGCACGATCTAGAGATCTTCATTTCCAAGGCGACGACCGTGCTCGACCAGGTGGCGGACACGTTCTACATCAAGGGGCCGGCCGCGAAGAAGATCACGAACCCGGACGACCTGGTGGAACTCGAGGATGAGCTGACCCTCGCCGCTCGAGGTGAGGCCCAGGCCACGGAAGAGCCCCGAAATGGCTCTTGAACTGTCCACAGCGATCGACCGCTTTCTCCGTCATCTGGCCGTGGAACGGGGACTTCGCCCGAACACGCTCGAAGCCTATGGGCGAGATCTGGCCCGGTTCGCGGACCTGCTCGAACAAGATGGGGTTCGGGACACGAAGGCGATCGAGAGGCGGCACGTGACAGGCTTCCTGGAATCGCTCGAACGGGAAGGCCTGGCGGCTCGTAGCCGGGCCAGAATGGCCGTATCCGTGCGCAGGTTCGTGCGCCATCTCGTTGCGACCGGACGACTTGCGAAAGATCCGAGCGAGGGCGTCGGCTCTCCGCGAACGGGGCGCCCCCTGCCGAAGGTGCTCCGCCCGGACGAGACCGAGGCGCTCTTGATAGCGACGAGCGGCGACGCCCCGCTCTGCGTGCGCGACCGCGCCATGCTCGAAGTGCTGTATGGCGCGGGGTTGCGGGTCAGCGAACTGGTCGGACTTCCCCTGGCGGCGGTCGACGCCCGTGCTGGCTGGCTGCGTGTCGTGGGCAAGGGCCGGAAGGAGCGCATCGTGCCTCTCGGCGAACCCGCCCTGCTGGCCATCCAACGCTACCTGGACGAGGCGCGCCCCGTCCTGCTCGGCAAGGGCCAACGCAGCGTGGATGCACTCTTTTTGGGTCGACGCGGCCAGGCCATGACTCGCCAGAACTTCTTCCAACGGCTGCGGGGCCTGGCGCTGCGTGCGGGCGTGCCTGCCGAGCGGGTCTCGCCCCACGTGCTTCGCCATGCGTTTGCGACCGATCTCGTGGAGGGGGGCGCGGACCTGCGGGCCGTTCAAACCATGTTGGGCCACGCGGACCTTTCGACCACACAGATCTACACGCACGTCAGCGGCGGACGTCTGCGCGACCTCGTGGAAGAACATCACCCGCGAGGCTCGGGACGTCCGAGGCGCGAGCGATGAGCATCCCCCGCAGGCGCGTGTGAAGCGGATCGGCCTGGATCTGCTGCGGCGGGCTCTGCCGGAGCCGGCACGGGATGCGACCCTGGCGATCGCAAAAGCCGGGGATTCGCTCGGCGTGGGCATCCATCTGGTTGGCGGGCCGGTGCGGGATTTCCTTCTCGACCGGCCGCTGCGGGATGTGGATCTGGTGGCCGAGCCTCGCGACGAGACGATGAAGCAGGCGGATTCGGCTGCAGCCGCCGTGGCAAAGACTGCGCAGCTGGAAGGCGCCCGGATCGTCGTCCACCCGCGCTTCGGCACGGTGCGGATCGAGTTGGACGGCGTCGTGTTGGACGTGTCCAGTGTCCGGTCGGAGGTCTACGAAAAACCTGGCGCGCTCCCCACGATCGCAGCCGGTGGGCTCGATGAGGACCTCCGGCGGCGAGACTTCACGGTGAACGGGATGGCTGCACCGCTCAACGCCACCGCACGCAAAGGCCGCTCGGCGTTGATCGATCCGGGCGAGGGGCTGGCGGATCTGGATCGTGGGCTCCTGCGGGTCTTCCACGCGGGTAGCTTTCAGGATGATCCGACCCGCGCGCTAAGGGCTGCTCGCCTGGCGCCGCGGCTCGGTATGGCGCTGGCCCGACCGAGCCGCAGCGCCCTGCGTGGGGCGCTGCGTGATGGGGCGTTCGGTGGCGTGAAGGGCGAGCGCTACCACGCCGAGTTCGAGAAGTTGTTTGCCGATCCCGTACACGGTCTGGATCCCTCTCGGGCGCTTCGGCTGCTGGATGAGTGGCACGTGTTGGCCGCTCTCGAGCCGGGTCTTCATTTGCCGAAGACCTCCCGAACCCCTTTGCGTCGCTTGGGTCGCGATCTGGTCGATGCCTCTGCATCGCTCCAGCCTTGGCTCACGGGCTTCATGCTGTGGCTGGGGCCGTTGCCCGCGCCGCTCCGTCGCCGGGTGCTGCGGCGCTTCGCCGTGCGGGGCCGAGCTGCAGAGCGGATCGTCGCCTATCCGCGGACCGCCGCCCGGATCCTGCGCGCGCTTGGCCGGGGCCGGGGGCGCGGCCCGACCGATGCCCTGCTACGAGGCGTCGGGGCCGAGGAGTTACAGGCTCTGGCGGCCGAGGCAGCAACGGCAGAGCGCCGCCGCATCCTTCGCTGGCGTCGCGAAGATCGAGCCGTTCGCCTGCCGGTCTCCGGTCAGGATCTGCTCGAGATGGGCCTCACTGGCCCTGCGGTTGGCCGCGCACTCGAGCGCATTCGTCTGGCGGTACTCGATCAGAAGGTGCGGAACCGGGAGGACGCGCTCAGCCTGGCTGCGGAGTTGGCTCCTCGAAAGCCCCGGAAGCGCCGAGGTAGCGGATGATCCTTGGGTTGTGTCCCGGAAATTGTTGATATCTCGGGGAAAGCAACGAACGAACAGGCGGTTCCAGGCGCTTCACGTGGCGAAGCGGTAGGACGGAGGCGAAGCGCAGCGCCTCGCGCGGGTAGGGATTCGCCCCTCGTAGTACTGCCGCCAGCGCAACGGAAGCGGAATCCGGCTGGGGAAGTGGCGAGCGGCGAGGATGTCCTCCGTCGTGAGCTTTCGATCGACGAGGCCGAGCCACTGGGCGGGTGTCGCGTCCCGTGCCTTCTCGTGCCGGCTCTTCTGGAAATTCACCCAGACCGCGAACACCGCGACCCGTTCCAATGCCGATTGGCGGCGCTTCGAGAACGCGATGGTCTCCCGCTTGTGGTTTGCTCCACTGTGCCGGATCAGCAGATCCCTCGGTGAACACCTCAAAACCGGCCATACGTGAACGTCTGAAAAGCGGCCATAGGGAGCCGCCCAAGACAGGTGTGGTGTGATTAGCCCTTTGTGGGTGTGTTTTTCAAGGTGGCCTTCTCTCGGGATCGCCAGCTCCG
>JAAETT010000101.1 GCA_024228115.1 bacterium | reverse complement strand
CGGAGCTGGCGATCCCGAGAGAAGGCCACCTTGAAAAACACACCCACAAAGGGCTAATCACACCACACCTGTCTTGGGCGGCTCCCTATGGCCGCTTTTCAGACGTTCACGTATGGCCGGTTTTGAGGTGTTCACCGAGGGCCCTGCCTCTCCGAAGCGCGAGCCTCGCTGGAGCCTGGGCCAATGCGTCTCTGCTCCATCTCTCCACTGAAGAATTCGGCGTGGCACTCCGAGAGATCCGGCGCATTCTCCTTCCATCCGGCTATCTCCACCTCACTCTCAAACGGGGCAGCGGGTCCGAGTGGGAGTCATCACGGTATGGCCGTCCCAGGTGGTTCCAGTATTGGACGGGTCCAGATCTCGACAGCGCGCTTGAACAAGCCGCCCTCACTCCCGTTTTCGGATCTGAAGAAGAGGGGTCGTTCGATACGTGGCTCGTCAGGCTGTGTCGCGCCGATTAGCATCAACTCTGAAGTGCAACGCTCGTTGACGACAAGGGCGCTTGCTCGTCCAACAGACGCCTAACAGGGTGCTGAAAAGCGATTCTGGGCCACTATGGAAACCTCCCGGATGGGCAGATTCGCTCGCGGTCTCCCGGCATCCGGGGACCAAATCCAGTGATCGGTGGCGATTCCGAGAGGCTCGGAATTCCATTTCAAGCACCCTGCTAAGGCGATGAAGCTGGCCGGCCATAGCTCGGGCCAACTATGGTAGCGTCCTGGCGGCGAGCAGAGTTGCTTGGTCGCTATCGGTCAGCGGCCGACAGCTTATCGCCAATCTGTCGGGTGGCCTGAACGCATAGGGAGCACGGATATGCGAACAGAGGTCATCACGAAGCGCAACGACCTCATCATCCGCAGGCTGGTCCTCGAGCCTGGAGAGTCAACGGCCTGGCATATCGATCCGTGCCATCGTTTCTCGGTGATCGTGCGCGGTGAAGAGCTTTCCATCGAGTTTCCCGAGACGGGAGATCGCCTTTCGGTCTCGGTGCATCCGGGAATGGTTGACTGGGATGAACCGGAGGAACGTGTTCACCGCGGTGTGAACCTAGTGATATGATTCATAAATAAAGGGCACTATTGGACTATCCACGTTACCCTCGCGGCGAACGGCCAGAGGGGCACGATGCGGGTCGCAGCCGAGATTCACCTCAGCAAGAGCCAGCGGGCGACGCTTCAGCAATGGT
>JAAETT010000100.1 GCA_024228115.1 bacterium | reverse complement strand
CGCGCCGATCCAGGTCGCGGATCCCACGGGTCCCGGCACGGAGGTCGTCTACGACGTCCACACGGACCATCTCGACACGCCGCGGATGCTGACGAACGCCAGCGAGGCCAGTGTGTGGAGGCAGAGCCATGAGTCGTTCGGTGCGGCCGTGGTAGACCCCACGAGTACGGTGGCCCTCAACACCCGCTTCCCGGGCCAGTACGCCGATGGCGAGACAGGCCTCCACTACAACAGGTTCCGATCCTACGATCCTGCCACCGGCCGGTACATCAACGCTGATCCGATTGGGCAGGGTGGGGGCTCAAATCTCTACGTATACGGGGCCAGCAATCCGCAGTACTGGGTTGATGCCTCCGGTCTTGAAACTGGGTCTCCGATTCCAGGCACCAAGGGGAAACTCAGGGGCGTGATCGAGCGAGATCCAAACGGCCGACCGCATGTCCACGTTCTCGACAAAAAAGGGAAACGGATCGGAACGGAAGGGGTAGGTCGGGAGCCCGACGGTAGTCCGACACCCCACGATGGCCAGACTCTTGACGATTCGAACGTACCCGAGAGGTACAAGGAGCCGATCCGTGATTGGGCGGATGACAAAGTACGGAAGCAGGAAGACGCGCTACCACCCGAAGAGCCGAATAGCCAGTTCACTCCGCTGCCGCCTCCTCCTCCCTGGTATCAGCCGTTCTTGTGGCCAGGCCAGTGTTCCCCCCCCGGCATCAATCCCTTCCTAAAGAGTGGCCGTGTTCGGTAGCCTCGTGGAAACTGGAGGCGCGTGTGTTGTTGGGCAGTGTTGGGAGAACGACCAACTATTACTGGCGGATCGCCTACTATCAGCGTAGTCGAGGGAAGGTGGTATCCTGAGGTTTGGAAATCGCTTCTGCGAGAATCTGGAAGAACACAAGCAGCGATGGGCGGCGTACTGGCAACATCTTCACGACTGCCACTTCGGCCTTAGCAATGCCGAGTACTCCCTCTTTGCAGGGGAAGTCTTCCACGATCACCCGATTCGAGTGGTTTCGATGGAGCCACTCACGATCCTGCTCATCAATGGCGCTGCCTGGCGCAAATCGGGCGCCCAAGAGTCCACGATCGAAGAATTTGAGATCGAAATAGTATTCGAAGATCCTCGGGATGTTGAGATTGTGGCCCTGTCATCCTTTGATCGGCCGTCGTATATTCAAGCGGAGCTTTCTGGGCAGCCGGGGCGCCGAAGTGTCGAGATAGAGATTCGAGACATGGCGGACTGGTCTATCCCCTGGGCCTCGATTTCGTTCTCTTACTCAGCTGCAGACGTACCGAACGCCATACCGAAGATAGTGCGACACTTTTCGGACGAGGCGAGCGCGCGGGCGGCGCTCTCTTTCGTTGATCGAGGCCCCCTCGAAATGGCGGAGAGGCGACGCCCATAGTACAACAGGTTTCGGTACTTCGATCCTGCGACAGGCAGGTACATCAGCGCGGACCCGATCGGGCAGTTCGGGCTTCTCACGAAGGCGGGCGGCGTCTATGCGGTCGCTGGTGCTAACCAGCACTCGTACGTAGCAAGCCGGCCTCTCTACTGGATCGACCCATACGGTCTGAGTGAAAGAGACGTCCGAAAGATCAAGAAGTGGGCGAAGAAGCACTACGGGAACCGTCAGGCCAGCGGCCAGAGTTCAAGTGTTCCGCCGGGTAGCAGTGAGCCGGCAGCCCGCGCACGCGGTGCGGTCACGAATCTTTGCTCGAATCTTCCTGGAACATCATGCGAGGGCTGCGGCGATGCCGCCAACGACACGGTCTCCGAATTCAACGAATCCAAAGACGAACTCGGGCTAGATGACGACTGGACGATCGAGCCCGTCGATGATTCAGATGGTCCGCTCTACCCACAGAACGGCGATCCCACACAAACGAATATCCTCCCGCACTCGACGACGAACATCACGTCCAGCAACCCGAGCGACCCCAATATTCGAGTCGATGCGCATCGGTCACAAACTAGGGTTCAGCGGTAGCCGAAAGGCCAAGAGGCGAAGGCTCAACATCGGTGCGCCGGACATGGGGGTCTAGATGACGAATGTATCGAAAGTGACGATCGGGGGGGCCACCGTAGTGTTGTGCCTGTTGCTCTATGGCCTGATTTCTCCCTCCCTGGGTGGATTCCCTGAGAGACTCAAGCTCCAAGCGTCACGTGGTCATCTCAAGCAACTTGTGAATGCTGAGGAAGCGTACTTCGAACGCTACGGCCACTACGTTTCGGCGGGTCCCTATCCCGACCGTGCTCCTGGATCTCATGCGCTCGATTGGAACTCCTCCGCGCAGCCGGATCTTGGGTTTGCAGAGCTTGGCTTTGTCCCAGAAGGAGATGTCTACTGTCGGTTTGGAGTGGTCGCAAAGGGAGATGCATTTACTGCTGAAATGGAATGTGATCCGCGCGAATCAGGCCGACCTGCGTATATGGGTTTCGTGAAGCCAGCCGAGGGAGATCGCGATGGCCTGCAGGGTCCATTTGGAAGATGCTCGCCATCCGGTGTCTTCGCTTCGAACCGGCCGGACATGGGAGTTATCGAAATGACGGGGCCATGCGACGAGTATAGTGCTGGAGTCATGGTTGTCGGAGTCAGAGCAGGGACTAGTTCACAGTAGAGCAATGGAGGGCGGGGGACGTTCTACAACAGGTTCCGGTACTTCGATCCGGCGACAGGGATGTAGACGCTCACTCAGAAGCGTAGAAATCTGATCATTTGGCCGGGGGGCGACGCAGCCCGCCGTTCCGGATTCCGATTCAGATCTTCCGGGTCGAAAGGTCCTTGACCCAGGGCGAACGCCCTCCCGGCTCGACCGG
>JAAETT010000099.1 GCA_024228115.1 bacterium | reverse complement strand
CAGGCTCCAGAGCCTGGAACCCGAAGAGAGAAACGAAAGTCGGAGACGAGGGAGGAACGACGCGCCCAAGAAACAACGCTGCTCCAAGAGGGCAGGCGTCAGGGGACGTCACTGCCTGTTGACAACCGGGGGCCTGATAGGTGTCAGGCGGCGGCACGACAAGCTCGCCACCAGAACCCGACGCCTAGGATCGCTGTCGCGATGATCGCGAGACCTGATGTGCTTCCGGACACGATCAAGCCAAGGCCGGATACCACCAAGAGAAGGCCGATGACAGCTGATATATGCCACCACTGTGGACACGTCCGCCTATTGAACCACCAGATCGGCGAGAAAACCCCAAGACTTGCAATGGGCGCTCCGCTAGCAATGAGTCCTCATTCTCCCCAGAGGGACTTGTCAAATCACCCCCTTATCGGACACGAATCCCCCGTTGGAACTCCTATTCTCAAGCCGGTGAAGAAGGTCCGTTTGAACGTCCAGGAGTATCGAAGTCGTCGTTTCGGTATTTGGTGCTCGACCACCGCATCCGACACGAACACCACCCTGCCACCTCCGCGGATGGCTCGCTCGCAGAACTCCGTGTCCTCGCCGCTGAGCAACACGCCGTCGACCCGACCGAGGTCTTCGCGGAACCAGGCGTTCTCCCCGACTGCCAACTTGCTGAACCCCATGCTGGCACCGAAGACCCGATCAGTTTCGGCGGTCCCACCTCCCGTGTCACGCAATGCCAGTTGGTTGCGGGCGAGAGACGAGTTGCGGACTATCCACGGCGGAGTCGCCAACCAGCGTGGGACGATCCGTCCTCCGACCACGGCGGCGCCGGCTTCTAGCTCCCGATTGAGCGCGGTGAGCCAGCCGGGCTGCGGCACACAATCGGGATCCGTGAACATGATCCTGTCGTGGACCGACTGAGCAATCGCGACATTGCGTCCATTGGACAGGTTCTTGCCTGGGATCCGGAGGTACTTGACGCGCTCAACACCAACGCACAGCTCTGCGAACTCCTCATGGTCGGAACTGTCGACCACGACAACGTCAGCTGTCGGCTGCCGTTGCGCAAGCACGGCATCGAGACATTCCCGGAACTGAGAAACGGAGTCGTTGACGCAGCGGATCGCAACGGTAATGGCGGCTGTGGTCTCGGTCACTCAAACTCCCGAGGTGAAGTAGCGACGACGCAAGATGCTAACGGTCTCGATCCCCGGGCCGATGGAACCCACGAGAGCTGGTGGTCCTACCCAGATAGCTACTCTCGCGCACGTCGAACCACGGAGACGCCAGTGGCAATAGCCGTCATTCAAGCCAGAATGGCCTCAACACGGCTACCAGGCAAGGTGCTGCGACCCCTTGCAGGTCGTCCCGTGATTTCCTGGGTCATTCGGGCAGCCAAAGAAAGCGGCGCCTGCTCGCGTGTCGTGGTCGCGACGTCGGATCATTCCAGCGATGACGTTCTTGTCGCGGCCGCAGAGGATGAAGCGGAGGTGGTGAGAGGTCCTCTCGACGACGTCCTCAGCCGGTTTGTCCTCGTTCTGGATCGCCTTGGAGACGATGACGTGGTGCGGCTCACGGCGGACTGCCCCCTCCTTGATCCCTCTCTCATCGCCATGGCCGGTACTGCATTCGCAAGCGGGGATGTCGACTACCTGAGCACAACCCATCCCCGTTCCCTTCCAAGAGGTCTGGACGTGGAAATCTGCTCGGCTGCTGCGCTCAGGATTGCAGCCGCCGAGGCCACGGGAGTCGACCGAGTCCACGTGACGTCATTTCTGTACCGGCACCCGGATCGGTTTCGGCTAGCGGGGCTGACCTTTTCACCCCCAGCGGACGATCTGCGCGTAACGCTAGACACCGAGGACGATGCACGAGCGCTTGAGGAACTGGTGCAGGTCCTGGGTGATCGAGCGCCGACGTGGTTCGCGGTTGTGCAGACGCTTCGCGCCCGCCCCGACATCGTGGCCCTCAACGCCGACGTGCGCCAGAAGCAGATCGAGGATGGCTAGAAAACTCTGGATCAGGGCAAACGCGTCGGCCGAGGTCGGTATCGGTCACGTGATGCGGACCATGGCGGTAGCAGAAGCAGCCGCAGCGGCAGCAATCGACATCACCTATGTGATGGACTCCGATCCCACCGGCGTGCAAGTGCCGGCCAAACATGGATTCGATGTCCTCGTGATCGAGCACGAGGAGCGCCGCAGTTGGCTCGAGAGAGTCCGCAGAAGCGATGCAGTTCTCTTCGATGGCTATACCTTCGAGCCTGAGGACCACGAGTGGGCGCGAAGCACCGGAGCCAAGATCGGCGCAGTCGATGATTGGGGGCGCGGAGAGTTCGACGTGGATGTACTGCTCAATCAAAACTTGCTCGGTGACCATCGTTACCACGTGCGGGAGGACACTCGAATGCTGCTCGGGCCGGCGTTCGCTCTCGTCCGAGCGGAGTTCCATGCTCTCCGGAGACGGCGAGGCGAGACCGCCGACTCGATCGTGGTTTCGACCGGAGGTTCGGATCCGACTGGCGTAGCAGTCGAGTTCATGCGGATCGTTGAAGAAACCGGATGGTTCGGGAAACGAAGTGTTCTGGTCGGTCCGATGTCCACAATCGCTCCCGACCGTCCGGGTTGGCAGCATGCGATCGATCCACAGAGTCCGGCTCTCGTATTCGACGCTGCGGATGTCGTACTGTCGGCGGCGGGTTCCACAACCTGGGAGCTGCTCCACATGGGACTACCCACCATCATCGTCCAGACCCACGACAATCAATCACTGGTAGCCGAAGCCGCAGAACGCACCAGGGCTGCATTAGTCGTCCGGAACCTCCCCGGGCTTGCCGAGGAAGCAACCTCATTTCTCGCAGCGCTGCGGGATAGGCGGCTCAGAGTGCAGCTGAGCGAGCGAGCTATGGCAACGGTAGACGGGAGAGGCGGCAAGCGCCTGCTGGGTGCTCTGTTCCCGGACCGGTGGAACGAACCGATCAAGACCGGTTGAGTCGATGGGCGCGACCGTAGGTCTCGAGAACGCCGACCGGCGTATCCCACCCCTCGGTGAGGAGATACAGGTACGGTTCCTTGTCCTTCACTCGATGACTCGTTCCTGTGCCGGCTTGTCGCCGACGTGGACAGCTCTGCCCTTTAATATCGACCCACGCCACCTGGAAAAGTCTCTCAATCTCAGCGCAAAGCGCGGCATACGTGGTGGCTAGCGTTTCGACCTCCGAGTCGAATGACATCTCACTCTGGACGATAATGTCCCCGGTGTCGACACCCTCGTCGAGGTAGTGGATGGTGACACCCTTCGGGGTGGAGTCGAGGAAGCTCCAGAAGTTGGGATCGGCGCCCTTGTTCCACGGGAGCAGCGAGATATGCAGATTGACGGCTCTGCCCTCGAAGCGATCAAGAACAGGCTTCCCGAGAATGAAACGATATCCGTAGCTCACTAGGAGAGAGGCATCGGCCTCTTCGAGTAATTGAGGGGTCAAGCGGGCCGTAGTCTGGGTGACCACATCACCCTCGCCCTCTATCCACGCCGGCAGGCCAGATTCAGGCGGACCGAGAAAGAGAACGCGGTCGGTCATTCCGGCGAGACCTCCTTCACGCTCAGCTGAGGTGCTCAAGCGTGAGCACCTCATCGTTCTGGACCGCCCACTGGGGTTGCACTGTTGGCGATCCGTCCTTGATCTCCCCCTGGGGTTGTCGGCCCAAAGTACAAATGTCCGGTTTTCTCCAAAGTAGAAATGTCCGCTTTCTCTTCTGATTCCGGCTTCTCCGCTGCCGAGTCCCGGGGCCCCAGTGGAAAGCGCCTGGCGCTTTCCACTGGGGCCCCGGGACTCGGCAGCGGAGAAGACGGCCTGTGTGGATCACGGTTGGGCCTCTTCGGAGGAGTCCGTCGTGGTCCGCCGGTGCGTTCCGGCGCGCAGCAGACGCGCTTCTCGCAGGGTCGTCGTTGACGACTTCGCGATCTTCGCTTCGGTGCGCTCGCGCTGTCGTTCTCTGACGAGGTCCATCACCTCAGAGAGCCGCTTGTTCTCGACGACTTCTCCCTGTTGCACGCCGTGCTCCTTCGGGAAAGCCGTCGCCAGCAACGTGTGCTCGCCGTGCCAGAAGCAGAGAGAGCCGTCCTCCCGCTCCTCGATGCCGACTCTCTTCCCGCGAGCAGCCTTCGCGGCCTCGGTCGGGTCGAGCACGTACAGCACCCGCTTGTAGTTCAAGGTCAAGCTCTTCGAAACAAGCCGGGTCTCCTGCCAGGTGAAGACGCGGACCAGATCGTCGGAGGGCTGAAGCGGACGGTGGGCGTCGTACTCGCTCCGCGGGGCCCGCGCGAACCGGCGGTTGTAGTCCGCGATGAACTCCGGGGCGAAGGCGTTCGCCGCCTTGACGTCGCTGATCCCGCGCAGACGGAGCTCCTTCACCAGCCGGTCCTGCAGCGTCAGGTGAGCGCGCTCGACGCGGCCCTTCGCCGCAGGCGTGTTGGCGCAGAGGATGTCGATGTTCAGGCGTCCGAGGGCTCGGCGGAACTGCGTCACCCCAGTTCCGCCTTGGGGCTCCTTCTTGTTCACTCGGAACACCGTGGCCTTGTCGCTGTAGAGCGCCACGGGCTTGCCGTGCTGCTCGAGGTACGAGCGCGTCGCTGCGAAATAGGAGAACGCCGACTCCGACTCGCAGAAGAGAAGCTCCATCAAGGCGCTGGTGGCATCGTCGACGAACACCAGCAGGGTGCAGCGCTCGGCGCGCTCCTCGAACCACTCATGGTCGCAGCCGTCGATCTGGATCAGCTCGCCGCGACACGGCCTACGCCGCCGGGGCTGCTGGATCCGCGGCTCTCGGCGAGCCCGCGGGACCCAGAGGCCGTCGTCGATCATCCAGTGCCGAAGCGTCTCGACCGAGAGCCGAAAGCCGTGCAGCTCCGTCAGCTTCTCGTGGGCGAGCGTCGGACCGAAGCCCTCGTACTGGCTGCGGACCGTGGCGAGCGTCTCGCGGCGCAGCTCGCCAGGCAACCGCCGATTGCTGGGCCTGCCGCGATGCTTCGATGCCAAGCCCCCGGGGCCCTTTCGCTCGTAGGTTCGCCGAAGCCGACGCACCTGCCGGCTCGTCAGGCCCAGCATCCTCGCCGCCTCACGCTGCGTCAGCCGCTTCGCGATCATGCGCTCGATCACGCCAACACGATCCAGTTCCTCGTAGCTCATGCTCACTGGTACCCCGGGCGACTGGAAAAAGCGGACATTTCTACTTTGGAGAAACCGGACATTTCTACTTGGGTACTACAGATGAACGTCCGGGTATGGGCGTTATGTCAAGCCCCTGCGGGGATCCCGCGACGGGCTCCAGCATTCCGGACCTCGGTGCGGCGTAGCCCCGAGAACCGACCTCCCCCGGGGGCCATCACCTCACCACTCGGAAGAAATTACGCATGGAGAGGGGCTTCTGCCCCGAATCCCTGACACAAACGCCCCCGTCACACCACCTACCTCCCGGAGACCGGCAATCCGGCCTTGGCCCGCTGCCGGGTGGTCTTCGCGGAGGAACGCATGCGCGCAATGATCCGTGTTCTGTTTGCCCTTGCGCTGGTCGCACTGCCGGGATCGGCGTCGGCCACTACGATCATCGGATCGGGCGTTGGACTGGATACGCTGCTCGGCGGCGGTTCGGTGCAGGTCGGCGACAAGTTGTTCGAGAGCTTCACCTACAACTTCACCGGCGACATGCCGGACGCGGCGGGCGTGAACGTCATCCCGATCATTGACTCCATGGGGAACTACGGCATCCGCTTCCAGGGCGCCTTCGTCGACCTCGCTTCGACCGTTGGTGGCTCGGACGCACTGGTCAGCTTTCAGGTGACCGCCACGGCCCCGGGCTTCGTGATATCGGAGGCCCACCTCGCCGGCAACCCGACGCTGCTCGGCACCTCGGGCTCGATCTCGGTGACCGAGACCTTCGATTTCGATCCGAACCTGCGGATCATCATCTTCGACGACGAAAGCGGGGGAACCCAGTCCACCGACTCCGCGATCGTCCCCAACCTCGAGACGATCGCGGTCACCAAGGACATCCTGGCGATCGCCGTCGGCCAGGCGGGCCAGAGCACGGTAACGATGTCGTTCATCGACCAGACCTTCGCGCAGATTCCCGAACCGGGTACACTGCTGCTGCTGCTCGGCAGCGGCCTTCCGGTTCTCGCGATCTTCCGCCGGAGGAGCACCAGCTAGCTCGTTCTCAAGGCCTGCGCGTACCGCCCCCTTCGAACTGCGGTACCAAGCTGACCAGCTGCAGGCACCTCGAGCCCGCAAGACCGTCCCACCGCGTCCCCCGACGCGGCGTCGGGCCCGCGGAGCGAGTACCCCACATGGGGATAGGCAGAGGAACTCCTATTCCTCCATCGGGGCACCGGGTTCTACGGTTTCCCACTGCGCATTGGCGTTCCGGGCGAGGCCTCGCTGCTCGAAGTGTTCGGCCCTGGTTAGAGCCGGCCGTGTCCGGCCAACAGGCGCGTGAAGAGCGCCGTGCGCTCGCTGCACCAATCCTTGCGGGCGGGCTCGAAAGCCTCCGGTGGCTGCCCGAACCAGATCCAGTTGGGCTCCCAGCAGCCTCGTCCGTCCTGGCCGGCGATGACCCAGTCGAGATTGGCGGAGAGGACCTCTGCGAGTTGGGCTGCCATCGGTTCGCCGCTGCCGCGGACGAGCCAGATCGGCTGGAAGGCTTCGACCTTCCAGCGCGCTGGATCCGTCGCGACGGCGCCTGGTGCATCGCGGAGCAGGCGCGGCAGGATTCGCTTGCGGGTTTCGGGATCCGCCTGCTCCGCCAGGGCCGAATAGCCGAGGGCGACATACTCGGTCAGGGGTTCGTCGCTCGCATCCAATGCGTCGAGTCCTGCCCGGGTTGCTTCGCGAAGCAGGCTCTCGGAGACATCTTCTCGGTGCCGCCAGAGAGCCGCGGTGATCTGCCCGCCGGGGTTCCCCCAATGGCCTTGGGGTCCGTAGCGTCGCTCCGGTTCATGGTGCCACCAGGGAGCGTGTGGGTAGTCGTTGACTTCTGGTGTCACGTCGCTCCAACCGCGCAGGTCTGGATCCCAGGTGTCGACGAGGTAGCGGATGGCGCGCCGGGGAAGCTCGGCGTCACGAGGGGCGTCGAGCTCTCGGAGCAAATCGAGCCCCACCATGGTCGCCATGGGCGAGGAAGCTGGCATGCGAAAATCGGGTTCGAGAGCGTGACCGAGCCCGCCGTCCGGGTTCTGGAAGGCGGTGAGTGCATCGAGAATGTTGCCTACCGGCCCGTCCTCGAAGACGTGGAGAAAGACCGCCAGATCGAGGGCCCGGCCCTCTTGGATCAGGAACTCGCGGGCGCGGGCGAAGGCTTCGGTGCCGAGTCGTTGCATGGATCTTCCCTGCGGGCCAGAGTTCCCAGCGGTGCGTGTCTCAAGAAGCCCCTGGCTTCACAGTAGCTGGAGCTGAGTCGGATTCCCGATCGCTTCGTCGAAGCTGTGCTCCGTCAGTTCGAAGATGGCGTCGGCGACCGGTCGCAACACCTTCTCGACGTAGTGGCTGCGGTCGAGGTCGTTCGGGATGGCCGTTCCCGGCGGGGTCGGTTCCGGGCCTCTGCGGGTGATGACGTAGCGGATCAGCGAGCCGGGCCGGCCGCCGAGCTTGCGGGCGGCAACCACATGCGGCGCATTGGTCGTGTAGTTCTCGAGTGCGCCCTTGCGCAGGCGCTTGGCGTAGATCAGTTCGGTATCGAGCGAGCCCGCACGAACCTGCTCCACCAGCTCTGCAACGAAGGGCACGACCTCTCTATCCGTGAAGAGGCGTTCGAGCATGCCCTGCTGGAGGCGGTGGGCGATATCGGGCCAATCTCGTCGCACGCTCTCGAGGCCGATGATGACGAGTTCGCCATCCTCGCGGCTTCCGATCCAGCCCGCATAACGTTTCTTGCTGCCGGATCGACCGCCTCGGACGCGGGGAAGCATGAGTCGTGTGAAGATCTTCTCCAGTTCGAGGACCAGTTGGGGCTCCACCTCGTATGTGTCTCGGACGCGCTCTGCGATGCGGGCCTCGACGCGGGTGCGGAGGTCCTGGGCCAGCAGGTTGGCCTGGGCCGCGTCGAGTTCCTTCGGTAGTTCCACGAAGACCGAATCCGTATCGCCGTAGAGCACCCGGTGCCCGGTTTCCTCGAAGGCATCGCGTGTCCAGTGCAGGGTCTGCTGGCCGAAGCCGGTGATGGCGTTGGCGATGTCCGGGTCGAAGAAGCGACAAGAAGCGGCGCCGAGCACGCCGAACATCGCATTCATCATGATCTTGATCGCCTGGTCGGCGTGGCGATCCTTCCTGGCCTTCGCGGCTTCGCGGCTCTTCATGAAGTGCTCAATCACGCCGGGCAAGATGGCTTCGTCCCGGGAGAAGCGGGCGAGGTTCGGCGCCGTGGGATCGGCATCCGTTGCGCGAGCATGGGCGAGCGGGTCGAGATGGAAGGTGCGAATCAGACTCGGATACAGGCTCTTGAAGTCGAGAACGGCCACGTTGTGGTAGATGCCTGGCTTCGGCTCGAGCAGCGCGCCGCCTTGGATCCTTGCACTCTTGCGCTCGCTATCAACGCTAGGTGCCACGTGTCCGCGGCGGCGCAGCTCCGGAAGGTAGACGCGATCGAATGAAGCGATGCTCGCTCCGACCCGGTCGAGCTGCATTCCTGCCAACCGGCTGCGCTCGTAGGTGAGTTGAAGCAGACCTTCGTGCTCGAGGATCTGCGGCACCAGCCGTGCGTCCTCCAGGTTGTAGATGGCGAGAGATTCCGGGTCCTCGCGCCACATCCGGTAGATCTCCTGGGCCTTGTTCGGCGCCGATTGATCGATCTTCTTGCCGCGACCGAGCACGTGCTGACCGACCGTCTCCAACCGGTAGTCGGGCAGGCGCAGGGCATCGCGCACCAGGGGAATGCCGTCGAGCACCATGCGGCCCGGCACTTCGGCGCGGGATTGGCGTGTGAACCCCAGGTCGCGCTGGAAACGCACTGCCTCGTCGGCCCGACCCAGGAAAAAGGGAGTCCGATGGGCCTCCGCCCGGCTGGCGAGAACACGGAGATCGAAATCGACCACTGCCCAACCGAGCAGAACATCCGGGTCGAGTGCGCGGATGCGGTCCAACGTCAGGCGGAGGAGTTCGGCTTCGTCCGCGACGACCGTCGTGCCTTGCACGGGGCGGTCGGCAATCAACAGGACTTCCTCGACCCCACAACCGACGAGTGCCACAGAGAAGACGAGCTTTGCGTCGGCCGTCGTTTCGATATCGATCGAGAGGGTGCTGAGTTCCGGTCGGGCGTCCGCAGCCTCGATCGTCGGATTTTCGAAACGAAGAAGGTCCGGTGCTCCGGTGCCGAGCGGCACGCGCTCGGGTTCACCAGTGATGGCGAGCGTCGCGAGGATGTCATGGTCGATCAGGTACCGATACGGAAACCGCACATCGGCCTCGAGCGCAGGAATTCCCGATCGAATCAGGCGATCGCGAATCGTCGGCACTTCCGCGGGGGTCGCCACCTCGATTCGCACGACGGGCTCTCCCTGGAGATCGCTTAGCTCGGTCTCGGCGATGCGGATCCCCCTTCGCTGAGCCAACTCGGCGGCCGCCCTCGGTGGCGCGAACAGGTACGGACGAAACCGGTCGTCTTCGACGAGGAATGGCTGGCCTTCCTCCAGCCGCCCATACAGCTGGACGACCGGGACATTCCCCCGAATGCGGTAGGTCGGCTGGAGAATGAAACCACGTGCCATCCAGGAAGGATATCGCGGTGGCGCAACAACAGCGGAGACGCCTCGGGTGCGTCCCCGGGTGGCATCAGCGGAAGAGCGTGCGGGCCAGGGCGGCGCGGTAGTCGTGGGTCAGGTCGTGGTCGTTGCCCAGGAGTTCGAAGAGGTCGAGCATGGCTTTTCGGGCGGCCTGGTCGGCGAAATCCCGGTCTCGTTGGATGACCTGGAGGAAGGCTTCGAGCGCGGGCTCGTAGTCGTGGGCGGCGGCGAGGGCGCGGCCCAGCTCCAGGCGGGTGGCGAGGTCGTCCGGGTCGGCGTCCAGCTTCGCCTGGAGCGCGGCGGTGTCTACGTCGCCACTAGCGGGAGCCTGGTTCTGGGTGCGGATCTCGGCGGCCAGGCGTTCGGCTTCTTGTTCGATTTCCGGGTCTGCGAGCGTCAGCCGCTCGAGCTCGGCCAGGGCGGCCTCGGCTTCCCCGCGTCCGGCCAGAACACGGGCCAGGCCGAGCAGGGCGCGCGGATGTCGATCCTGGGCGTCGAGTGCAGCCCTGAAGCGCTGCTCGGCGGCTTCGGGCTGGCCACCGGTCAGCAGGTCGGCGCCCTCGGAGGCAAGCTGGTCGGCCTCGCTCGGGAGGAGCTTGGCCAGGAACTCGCGCACGCCACTCTCGGGGCGGGCGCCGACGAATTCGGCGACGGCCCGCCCATCGCGGAAGCCGACCACCAACGGAATGCTGCGAGCCTGCAGCTGGGCGGCCACCTGGGGGGCTTCATCCACGTTCAGCTTGGCCAGGCGAAAGGCGCCGCCGGATTCCTCGGCGAGCCGCTCGAGGATCGGCCCCAGCGCTTTGCACGGGCCGCACCACGGGGCCCAGAAGTCGACGACGATCGGAACCTGGCGAGAGGCCTCCAGCACATCGGTGACGAAGCCTTCGTCTCCGACATCGAAGACCGCGGGAGCGGGGGCGTTGGGATCCACGGAGCAGCCCGGGTTCCGGCGGGCTCAGCCCTCGCCGCGCAATTGCGGCTGGAGCTCACCGGACTGGTACATCTCGGTGATGATGTCACAGCCACCCACGAACTCGCCTCGGACGTAGAGCTGGGGGATCGTGGGCCAGTTCGAGAAATCCTTGATGCCCTGACGGACCTCCGGGTCCTCGAGCACGTTCACCGTCGCGTACTCGGGGATCAACGAGTCCAGGATCTGGACGACCTGGGCCGAGAAGCCGCATTGGGGCATCTGGCGGTGGCCCTTCATGAACAGCACCACAGGGTCTCCATCGACCAGGGCCTGGATGCGCGTGTGGGCATTCGGTTCGCTCATAGGGATCTCCGGACAGGCGTCGTGAGGAGCCGGCAAGGTAGAAATACGGGACGAAGGAGTCAAGATTCCTTCCCCAAGCCCTCCGGAGCGGTTAGGATCCGGCCGCCCGTTGAGAGCCCGGTAGGAGTGAGCCGACCGGGTGAGCCATCTGAGGAGAGACGATGCCCTGGGTGATTACGAGTCTTTGCCAGGACAAAGTGGATGCAGCCTGTGTCGAGGTCTGCCCCGTTGATTGTATCTACGAGTACAAGGGTGACGACAAGAGCGCCTTCCCGAACCAGCTCTACATCGATCCCGAAGAGTGCATCGATTGTGGCGTTTGCGAACCGGAGTGCCCTTGGGAAGCCATCTTCGAGGATGAGCGCGTTCCCGAAGTCTTCGCCGATGACGTCGCCAAGAACGCCAAGATCGTCGATGACAAGGATGCGTTCGACGTGCCCGAAGTCACCGAACACCCGACGCCCTCCACCGAGGAAGTGGCGGAGAACAAGAAGAAGTGGGGCTACGCGGACTGACCGGGCGGGGCGGAAGCGCAGCGGCCACAGAGCTTCCGGATGCCCGGGGCCGCCTGTTTCGTGATCTCCGCATTTCGGTCACCGACCGCTGCAACTTCCGCTGCCCCTACTGCATGCCCGCCGAGGTCTTCGGCGAGGACTACCGCTTCCTGCCGCGCAAGGACATCCTGCGTTTCGAAGAAGTGCTGCGCGTTGCGCGGCTTGCGGTCGAATTGGGTGCCACGAAACTGCGCATCACCGGTGGCGAGCCTCTGGTGCGCGCCAACCTGAGCGATCTGATTGCCGGCCTGGTGGCCATCCCCGGCGTGAAAGATCTGGCGCTCACCACGAACGGCGTGTTGCTCCCGGGACAAGCCGCAGCGCTTGCCGACGCCGGCCTTCAGCGCGTAACGGTCAGTCTGGATTCGCTTCGTCCCGAGGTCTTCCAGCGCACATCCGGAGGTCGCGGAGAGCCCGAGCAGGTGTTGGCGGGCATTGCCGCGGCCGAAGCCGCCGGCCTCGGACCCATCAAGATCAACTGTGTCGTGCAGCGAGACATGAACCAGGACGATGTCGTCGCGCTGGCCCGCCATTTCCGTGGGACGGGCCATATCGTTCGCTTCATCGAATTCATGGACGTCGGGACGATGAACGCCTGGCGGCTCGAGCAGGTCGTGCCCGCCCGCGAGATCGTCGAGCGCGTCGATGCGGAGTTCCCGCTCGAACCCGTCGATCCGAATTACTCCGGCGAAGTTGCGCGGCGCTACCGGTATCGCGATGGATCCGGCGAAATCGGAGTGATCGCATCGGTGTCCGAGCCGTTCTGCGGCGGCTGCACCCGGGCCCGGCTTTCGGCGGAAGGCGAACTCGTCACGTGCTTGTTTGCGAAGGGTGGTCGGGATCTCAAGACGCCACTCCGGGCCGGCGTGAGTGACGCGACCCTGCGCGAGATGATCGCGGGCACTTGGACGGAACGGGAAGATCGCTATTCGGAAGAGCGCTCCGGGAAGGCAGGCCCGCGCAAAGCCGGAGAGCGCATCGAGATGTACCGGATCGGCGGCTAGGCGGGGAGACGATGGCAGAGCGGTTGGTGGGAAAAGTCGCGTTGGTGACGGGGGGAGCGCGGGGGATCGGCCTCGAGACGGCACGGGCATTCACGCTGGAAGGCGCACGGGTCGTCCTTGTCGATCTGGACGAAGCCGAGGGTGCTGCGGCGGCTGAAGGCCTACGTGAGGAGGGCGCCGAGGCGCTCTTCGTGAAGGCGGATGTCTCGAAGCCGGCCGATTGCGAACGCATGGTGGCCGCGGCCGAGCGCTCTTTCGGCGCGCTCCACGTGCTCTTCAACAATGCCGGTATTTCGCATATCGATGATGGTGATGCCGAGAGCACCGAAGAGGCGGTCTTCGACCTGACGATGAACGTCAACGTGAAGGGTGTATTCCTCGGTTGCAAGTTCGGCATTCCCGCCCTGCGTCGGGCCGGCGGCGGCTCCATCATCAACACCGCATCCTTCGTGGCCTCACTTGGCGCGGCCACGCCCCAGCTTGCCTACACCGCCAGCAAGGGCGCCGTCCTGGCGCTCTCTCGGGAACTTGCCGTCATTCACGCTCGCGAAGAAATCCGCGTGAACGCACTCTGCCCGGGGCCGCTGCGCACGGAGCTGCTGATGAAGTACCTGGATACCGAGGAGAAGAAGCAGCGCCGGCTCGTCCATATCCCGATGGGCCGCTTCGGTGAGGCCCAGGAGATCGCCCAGTCCGTCGTGTTCCTCGCTTCGGACGAGTCCTCCTTCGTGACGGGCGCGACTTTCGCGGTGGATGGCGGGATCACCGCGGCCTACGTCACGCCGGAATAGCTCATCGCTTCCCGCAGAGCGGTGTATCTTCCCCGCCGGAGGAACCCGCCATGGCCCCGCAGATCCAGACCGTCACCGGCTCCATTTCGCCCGAAGAACTCGGGCGCACGCTCATGCATGAGCACCTCCTGATCGGCTACCCAGGATGGGAATCCGATACGATCCACCCGGGGCCGAGCCGCGACGAGATGCGCGCAGCCGTGACGGATCGCATCGCCGAGATCCGTGACCACGGCGTGGTTTCGATGCTCGATCCATGCCCCGCAGACCTCGGGCGTGATGTTGAGTTCATGGCGGAGATGGCCGGGCGCACCGGCTTCCAGATCATCTGCGCAACAGGGCTCTACAAGCAGAACGAGGGCGGGTTTCCGTATTGGCATTTCCGCGGGGGCTTCGCTCCCGTCGTCGACGCCATGGCGGAGCTCTTCGAGAAGGAGCTGACCGACGGTATTGGAGAGACGGGTGTGCGCGCGGGCATCATCAAGGTCGCGACGGGCGCAGGGGAGATCACGCCCTACGAGAGGAACGTCCTTCTCGCAGCCGCGAAGGCTTCGGTGGCCACCGGGGCGCCGATCACGACCCATACCGACGAAGGAACGATGGGCGATGAACAACAGCGCATCCTCGTGGAGAACGGCGTTCCGCCCCATCGCATCCTGATCGGACACTCCTGCGGTTCGACCGATCACGCCTACCACATGCAGCTCGTAGGCGGCGGTTCCTATCTCGGCTTCGACCGCTTCGGTATCGAGCTTCTGCATCCGGATGCGGAGCGGATCGCCTCGCTCGTTCGGTTGCTCGAAGCAGGCGCCGGCGGCCACGTGGTCGTTTCTCATGATTCCGTGTGGTGCTGGCGCGGCCAGCCGCTGCCGCCGGAGCTCTACGCCGAGGTGATCAAGGTCTGGAACCCGAGCCACTTCTTCGAGCGGATCGTTCCACGACTGAGGGAAGCCGGCGTGAGTGACGCCCAGATCGAATGGCTGTTGGTGGACAATCCTCGAGCGTTCTTCGCCGGTGAGAAGCCCGGAGCGGGTTGAGGGGCCATTCTCTCGTGACGCGGTGTTTTGGAGGCTGCTAGCGTACCGGGCGATGGCAGACGACGAACCGATCAAGGGCATCCGCGCTGAGAACGTGACAGCGTGGTTCGAGAGCAATATTCCGGATGTGAAGCCGCCGCTCTGCTTCTCGTTGATCACGGGCGGGCACTCGAATCTCACGTACAAGGTGGAGGATGCGGCCGGGAACGCCTTCGTCTTGCGGCGCCCGCCGCTCGGTGCGGTCATTGCAACGGCCCACGACATGGGGCGGGAGCACAGGATCATTGCGGCGGTAGGGCCGACGCCCGTCCCTGTGCCTTCCGCGCTCGGACTCTGCCAGGACGAGAGCGTGAACGATGCTCCCTTCTACGTGATGAACTACGTCGAAGGCCACGTACTGACGGACGCTGACATCTCGACGCGGGTCCTCGATGAGTCCGCGCGGGGCCGGCTCGGCGAACACGTGGTCGAGGTGTTGGCCGATCTCCACGCGGTCGATCCGGATGCCATTGGCCTGGGGGATCTCGGGCGCAAGGAGAGCTACCTGGCCCGGCAGATCAAGCGCTGGCGGACGCAATGGGAGAAGACGAAGACGCGCGAGCTGGCGTCGATGGAGGAGGTGGCTGCCGGGCTCGAGGCGCAAATGCCCGAGCAGATCGGCGCATCGATCGTTCATGGCGATTACAGGCTTGGAAACATGCTGTCTCTTGCCGAGGGTAAGGTCGCCGCCGTACTCGACTGGGAACTCTGCACCCTCGGTGATCCCCTGGCCGACATTGGTTACATCATGAACAACTGGACGGAGGTTGGGGAAGCCGAAGCGAGCGCCGGTGGTGCCGCGATTTCGCCCACAGCATGCACCGGCTTTCCGACCCGGGCCGAGTTCCTTGCGCGTTACACCGAGCGCACCGGTCGCGATGTTTCGAAGGTGAGTTACTACCGTGCGTTTCAGTACTGGAGGCTGGCCGCCATCGTAGAGGGTGTGTTGTCTCGCTACTTGAAAGGCGTGATGGGAGCCGCTGCCAACACGGATCTCTTCCAGGCCCAGGTGGATGCTTTGGCCGCGTCGGCGGTGGAAATGATGCAGGAACTCGATTGAGCTCGAGTCGCTTGTGGTTGGGCTTGATCCTGCTGGCGATGCCGGCCGCCGGGTTGGCTTTCGATCGAACCGAAGCTCGTGAAGCCTGCACACAGCATGACCGCCTGCGCCGACCCTTTTTCGGCGATACCCACGTACATACGGCCTTCTCCTTCGATGCCAGCACCCAGGATACGCGCAACACGCCGCGAGATGCCTACCGCTTCGCCAAGGGCGACCCGATGGGAATCCAGCCCTACGACGAAGACAACCAGCCGACCCGAACGATCCAGCTCGACCGCCCGCTCGACTGGACCGCCATCAGTGACCATGCGGAACTCTTCGGAACCGTGCGGGTGTGCACGACGCCGGGGATGGACGGCTATTGGCACCCTGTCTGCATCGCCCATCGCAATTTCCCATCGATCGCGTTTCAGCTGACGGCCGGGCGCACCCTCGTGGGCAAGAGTCGGTGGGGCTTGTGCGGAGATGAAGGTGCTCGCTGTGCCGAACAACGGGGTGTCGTCTGGCAGGAGATCCAGGATGCGGCCGAGGAGGCCTACGACCGTTCGGGAGCTTGTCGTTTCACGAGTTTCGTCGGCTACGAATGGACCGGGACGGTTGGCACGGGGCAGAATCTCCATCGCAACGTGATCTTCCGGAACGAGAACGTTCCGCCCATGCCGACGAGCTGGGTCGACACGCCATCGGCCATCGATCTCTGGGATCGCCTGCAGGGGGAATGTGTGGAGGGTCGTGATGGCTGCGATGTCCTCACGATTCCCCACAATTCCAATCTGTCGGGCGGGCTGATGTTCCAGTCCGCGGGTGTGGCGTCGCCCGACGACGACGGCATGGCCATCGGCGCTGACGAAGCCCAGCGCCGTTCGCGTTGGGAACCGTTGGTGGAGATGGTGCAGCATAAGGGCGATTCCGAATGCGACGTCGCTGCCGGTTGGGCTGGCGAGGAGGCCTGCGGCTTCGAGAAGCTTCCCTATGACCGATTTGGCGCGAAGTTCTCGATGTTCGTATCGGAGGAGGTTCCGCCGGCGGGTAGCTTCGTTCGCGATGCCCTGAAGCAGGGCTTGCTAGTCGGGTGGCAGACCGGCGCCAACCCGTTCAAGTTCGGCGTCATCGGAAGCACGGATAGCCATATCGCCGCTCCGGGCATGACGGCCGAAGAGGGCCATCCCGGGCACGGCGGGGCTGGGCTCGGTGCCGGGCAGGGCGTTCCGGTCGGATTCTCCGATGATTTCGAGTTCAATCCGGGCGGACTGGCCGTGCTCTGGGCGGAGGAGAACAGTCGCGATTCGCTATTCGCAGCGATGCAGCGGCGCGAAGCGTATGCCACCAGTGGAACGCGTCCGATCGTCCGCTTCTTCGGCGGTTGGGACTACCCGGCGGACCTGTGCGAGCAAGAGGACTTCGTTGCGCAGGGCTACCAGCGCGGCGTGGCGATGGGCTCCGACTTCGCGGACCGCCCTGCAACAGCCGATGCGCCGAGGCTGGCCGTATGGGCTCTGCAGGATGGCGGAGTTGGAGGCAGGCCTCTGCAGCGCATCGAGGTGGTGAAGGGTTGGCTCCAAGAGGGCGAGGCGAAGGAAGAGGTCATCCTCGTGGCCGGTGCCAAGGGCGGCGCGGATGTGGATCTCTCGACCTGTGAGCCGACGGGCTCCGGGGGCGCCCAATCGCTCTGCAGTGTCTGGACCGACCCGGATTTCGACCCGAGCGAGCCTGCCTTCTACTACGCGCGTGTGCTCGAGAATCCAACCTGCCGGTGGAGTCAATACGTATGCATCGCAGCCAAGGTCGACTGCGCCGAGCCCGAGAAGATTCCCGATGCCCTGAGCGCATGCTGCTCCGAAGCCCATCGGCCCAGAATCCAGGAACGCGCCTGGAGTTCTCCGATCTGGTACACGCCCAGCCCGGGAGAACGTTGAAGCCAAGCGGGGCTTCCGCGTCGTCCAATTCGCTACCTCTTGAGTCGATGTTCGATGCTGTGGGGTTCCGATGAACGTGTCGCCGCGGGCAGACCTGGTGCTGGTGGGAGGCGGTCACGCCCATGTCCAGGTGATTCGCCGCTGGATGATGGACCCGCTTCCGGATGTGCGGCTCACGGTCGTACTCGACCGTCCCGAGGCGCTCTACTCAGGGATGGTGCCTGGCGTCGTGGCGGGTGAGTACGAAGTCGCACAGGCGGAGATCGATGTCGTTCCCCTGGCGCGCCGGGCGAGAGCTCGCGTCATCCTGGCGGCCGCCAGCCGAATCGTGCCTTCGACCCGAAGCATCGAGTTCGTCGGCCGTCCGGCGCTGCGCTACGACACAGCCAGCCTCGATGTCGGTAGTGCGGTGCGCGGGACTGAGCTCCCCGGGGTTCGTCAACATGCGTTGGCTACCCGTCCCATCCGAAACTTCGTGGACCGGGTCGACGATGCAGTTGCTCGCGTGCGACGGGTCGAAGGAGGCCCGCGTATCGCGATCGTTGGAGGTGGCGCGGCCGGCGTGGAGCTTGCGTTCACGCTGGATACGCGACTGCGCTCGGTCGGTGCTGCGCCCAGGATCGAGATCACGACGGATACTCCGATCCTCCCGGATTCATCGCCCCGATTGCGTCGTGCGGTAGAGGCCGCCGCGCGAGAGCGGGAGATCGAAATCGTCACCGGCGCGCGGGTCTCGGCGGTCGAAGAGAAGGGTCTCTGCCTGGAGAACGGAGACCGACGGCCAGCGGATCTCGTCGTCTGGGCGACGGGAGCGGCCCCGGTCCCGCTCCTCCGCAACTCTCCTCTTCCAATCGACGAGGCGGGTTTCGTTCGAGTCGCTTCCAGCTTTGAAGTCGAAGGAGCGAATGGCCTCTTCGCTGTCGGCGACTGTGCCTCTTTGACCGACCATCCGTGGGTGCCAAAGGCGGGCGTGCATGCGGTGCGCGCCGGCCCCACCCTCGACGCCAACCTTCGCGCCACCCTGACCGGCCGTCCCTTGCGCCGGCATCGACCACAACGCGATTTCCTGGCCCTTCTCAATCTCGGTGGGGAGCGCGCGATCGGCGGCAAATGGGGACTTGCCTTTTCTGCACGCGCCGTCTGGCGGCTCAAGGATCGGATCGATCGCCGCTTCATGGAACGCCTCCAGGTGCTCGAAGCGGATGGTGCGGCCGCCCAGGAGTTCCCGACACCCGAAGAGATGGGCATGGAGGAGATGCCGTGTGGCGGCTGCGCTGCCAAGGTAGGCGCCAACCCGCTTTCCGGAGCGCTGGCGCGTCTCGCTCCGGCGTCGCCCGACGATCGTGTCGTCGTAGGCCTCGACGCGCCGGATGATGCAGCGGCTGTGCGAACGCCAAGCGGCGACGTCGTACTCACGACGGTCGATGGGTTTCGCGCCTTCACCGACGACCCGTGGTGGGTGGGGCGGGTGGCCGCCGTCAACGCGGTGAGCGACGTGCAGGCGAAGGGCGGAACGCCGCACCATGCCCTGGCCCTGGTCACGATCCCAGACGAAGACGAAGTCGGCGCGGAAGAGACGCTCTTCCAGGTGCTCTCTGGCATGCGAACCGCGCTCGATCCGCTCGGCGTGAGCCTGGTCGGCGGCCATACGACCCAGGGGCCCGAACTCTTCGTAGGGCTCTCCATCATGGGGGATTCGCCAGCGCGCGGGCCGTTGCCCCTCGGCGCCCTGGAGTCGGGCGATGTGCTGGTGCTGACAGCCGCTCTCGGAACCGGCGTGGTGCTCGCGGCGGATATGCAGGGCCGCGCCCGCGGCTCATGGCTCCAGGCCGTTCTAGATCACATGGCCCGCTCCAACGCCAACGCCGCCGCGGTTGCGACGCGTCTGGCTCGCTCTGCCACCGATGTGTCGGGCTTCGGACTGGCCGGCCATCTGGGTGAGATGTTGGAGGCCGGGAGCCGATCCGCGAGACTCTTCGTCGACGCGTTGCCACTTCTTCCTGGCACGCGTGAGCTTCTGGAAGCCGGTGTGCGCAGCTCCTTTCACGATCAGAATGCAGAGGGTCGGCGTGGCATCGCCTGGGATACATCGCTGCACGACCATGCCGTCGCCGAGGTGCTCTTCGATCCGCAGACTTCCGGAGGCCTTCTGCTCGCCGTGCCAAGAGACGCGATGAGCGAGACCCTCTCGGCCCTGCATTCCGGAGGGGACGCCGGGGCTGTCGCTATAGGAACCGTCGAGCCTGTTCGAGAGGATGGGGCGCGCTTCGCGGTCTTGGAACGCGGTGTCGGCTGATTCTCGCAGCTCGGCCGGCGTGGGTCTGGTTCTGTTGAGCGTGCTGCTCGCGCTTCTGGCAGCGGGTTTGTTCGCGAAGACCTGGCTGCAGGTCGGCAACACGCTGCACGCGGGCGGGCGCTGGCAGAGCGCGAAGATCGGCCTCTCCCACGGCATTCTGGGGTCGGTTTCGTTCATGACGACGCGCACGGCGCTCTTTCGTGAGCGCCTGGACCTAGGCGTCTGGCACGGACACCACGAACTTCGCTGGCACGAGCTCCTCGACCCTGAACGCATCGAGCTTCGCTTTCGCTTGCCCGGGGAAGGCACGTTCACGGTGCTGCTGGGAGACGATCATGTGGGCTTCGACGCTGTTCGCTTCAGTCGCAGCCCTGGGCTCAGCGGCGGATGCTTCCGGGTCGCTCCGGGTGGGCGCTTCGAGAAGCGCTCCGCATTGCCCGTTTCCTCGTCGGGGGCTCTTGACGGTGAATGGCATCGTTTCGAGTGGCAGGGCGGGCAGGTTTCCCTCGACGGCGAGAGTCTTGGCCCCTGCGGCCAGGCAGGGAGCGCAAGCGTTCGGCTGGGGTTGCGCAGCACGGCGGGCCGGAAGGCCTGGGTCGATGACCTTCGCATCGTGGCTCGCGATGGCCGCGCGGTCGAAGAGCATTTTGCCAACCGGCGAGGGGCTGTAGCCGTCGGGTTGGTTGCACTCCTGCTCGTGCTTGGCGCAACGGGTGTCGTGTGGCTCGGGACCCGGGCTGCACGGCAACGGGGCGAGGTGAGTGGGGGTGCTGTGCTCTTGCTCGCGGAACTGGTTCTCGTCGCGATGGCTGCGTTGCTGTTCGCAACCGAGTGGATCTACCTCGGTCGTCTGCATCCCAAGCAACCAGACTTCGCAGACTATGAGAATCACATCGAGTACGAGGGGGAGATCGTTCCGCGCCTGGCCCGGGAGCATCCGCTGGTTCCGCCCGCACCGGGGGTTCGGCGGATCGTGTTCCTTGGAAGCTCCCAGACCTGGGGATCCGGAGCTGCAGCTGCGGAAGAACCCTGGGTGACGCGTCTCGAGCGCGGCTGGAACGAGACGGCATCGCCCGGGACCCGCGTGGAGTGCATCAACACGGGCATCCCCGCCTTCACGGGCCCACAGATCGTGCCCCTTTGGACCGAGACCTGGAGCGCCTGGGCACCCGAGCTGGTCGTCGTCGATCTCGGAAACAACGATCGCGATTTCGAGGCACTCGAGCAGGCTCTGGAAACGCTTGCCGTATTCAACCGGGAGCGGGGCATCCACACCGTGTTCGTCCTCGAGCCGAATACGATCGAGGCTCGTGGCGAGGAGAGTCTGGCAGGCCTGCTGGAGCGCCACGACATCTTGCGCAAGGTCGGCGGGCGCCACGGGCTTCCCGTCCTCGATCTGCATGCCGCCCTGGTGGCGCGCAGGGACGAGGGTTTCCTCTGGTGGGATCGGGTCCACCTGACGTCGTTCGGACATCAGGTCATGGCCGAAGAATTGGCGCGACTCCTGGCGTCATTGCCCCCATTCTCACTCGACCACACCGGACGCCCTTAGCGCGGCAATCGTTTCTGCCGTCCTGCCCATTTCCTGGAGCACTTCGTCCGTGTGCTCACCATGGTCCGGGGCCATCCAGCGCGGCTCCCAGGGCGTGCCGTGGAAATCGGCCGGTGAGGCGGGAAAGAGCGTCGTGGTTCCGGAATCCGGTACGTCGCAGAAGCTACCGGATGCGAGCACCTGCTCGTCCGCCATGACTTCTTCCAGGTCCTGAACGGGCGCCCACCACATGTCCTTTTCGGTGGCGAAGACCTCCGCCCATTGGTCGCGGCTCCGGCCGGCGAAGATCTCGTCGAGCATGCTGATCAGGACAGTCGCGTTCTGGGCGCGATCCTTCGGGGTGGTGAAGCGCGGGTCGTCGACCCACTCCGGATGGCCCACGACCCGACAGAGCGGCGGCCAATGACGATTTCCCTCGAGCCCGACGATCCAGAACCAACGGCCATCCTTGTCTCGATAGTTGTTGATGCAGGGGTTGCCCATGGAACTGCGGTCGGCCACCTGCAAGCCGACGCCAAAGCGCAGGGCCGTGGCGAGGTCGAAGCTGAGGGTGTAGACGCCCTCGCGGAGCAGGGAAGTGGAAACGAGTTGGCCCTCGCCTGTCCGCTCGCGTGAGAAGAGGGCCGCGGAGATGGCGCCAGCCGCAGCCAGGCCGGTGTTGTGATCACCCATGCCGCCGCGTTGGAAGGGTGGTTGACCACCGGGTCGGGTGAGCATGTGGGCAATGCCCGACCGTGCCCAGAAGCTTGCAATGTCGTAGGCCGCTTCGTCCTTGTCCGGGCCTTCGAGCCCGAAGCCGGTGATTGCGCCGTAGATCAGCCGCGGGTTGCGTTGCAGGAGCTGGCTCGGGCCGAAACCGATCCGCTCGAGGCCAGCCTGACGCACATTCGTGACGAAGACATCCGCCGAATCGATCAGCTCCAGGCCCAGTTCGCGGCCCTGCTTCGTCGCCAGATCGAGTACGAGGCTTCGCTTGCTGCGGTTGTCCATCTCGAAGGGCGGGTTGAAGGGCAAATCGGAGCCGAGCATCGAGGCGAAAAGGCGGCTGGGGTCTCCGATCCCCGGTGGTTCGATCTTCACGACGTCCGCGCCCCAGTCCGCCAGGATGCCCCCAGCTGCGGGGCCGGCCACCCAGACGCCCAACTCGATGACCCGCACGCCTTCCATGGGACCCATGTCGCCTCCTCCTCCCGGTTCACTCTATCCCAGGCCCCTCCAGCTCCGCGCGCCGTCGGCCGAAACAGAGAGTGGGGGAAAGCATGGACCGACACATCCGACGTTCGAGACGAACCCCGGCGATTGCTGCTGGCTTGCTCCTGGCACTGGCCGTGGTTTCGCCCCTGGCACTGGCCTGCAACCGGATCGAGGTGGCTCCCGAGGTCGAGAACGTCGGGCCCGTGCCGACCGAACCTGCGCCCACTGCGGACCTCTCCTTGCGCCTCTCGTTGGACAAACGCTTCCAGGTGGACCGCCAGGAGGGTGCTGCCCTGGTCTTGCGGCTGCCCGATGTTCCGGACGTCGAGTTGTGGATGGCCGTCGGCCGCGATCCGATCGGTGGGCCCATGCCCGATGCGACGGCGCTGGCCGAGCGCGCCCTCCGCTTCCTGGAACCCGTCCACGGCAAGGTCGAAGTCTCGACGACGGCGGCCGGCGATTCGTTACTTGCCTTCTCGAGCTCACTGAAGGACGGAAACCGTGAGCTTCACACCTGGAACTGGATGGTGTTGCGGCCCGGAGCCGACGATGTGCTTCGGGCCGATGTCTCCCTTCGTGTTCCCGGGCCCTGGGCGGAGCGACCCGAGTTCAAGGGGCTGGCAGGTCACGTGGCCGAGCGGCTGGCTTCCTCAGAGTTCGAGCCCGACTCGTGACCAATCCTGCCTTCCTGGTCTCTATAGTCGGAAGGTGCCCGAATCGCTCGATCTCCTGCAGGCCCGTTTTCCCGGACGCCCTGCCTTCGATACGGCCATCTCGCGCGCGCTCCTCACGCGGGTTGCGACGGGAGAGAGGCGGGAGAGCGTGCGGCTCTACGTTCCGGACGATGTCGTGGCGTTCTCCGTTCTCGATCGTACGAGGCCGGAATTCGATGAGGCGGTTTCGGCAGCCCGGGCCCAGGGCTTCGACGCCGTGCTCCGATTGGCAGGCGGACGGGCCGCGCTCTTTACCCGCCAATGCCTGGCCTTCGCCTGGTGTATTCCGGCGGCGGACGCACGCACGGGAATCGCGGCACGTTTCGATCAGGTCGCGGCATTGGTGCGCGACGCGCTTTCCGATCTGGGCGTCGACGCACGTATTGGCGCGGTTCCAGGCGAATACTGTCCGGGTGACCACTCCGTGAACGCTCGTGGCGTGAAGAAGCTGATGGGGGTAGGGCAACGAGTCGTGAAGGGGGCAGCTCATGTCGGCGGCGTGATCGTCGTTGGCAATGACGCTCAGGTCGGGCGCGTGCTCGAGCCCATCTACCGGGCGATGGGTATCGACATGGATCCGCTCGCCGCCGGGGCCGTCGCTGATGAGGTACAGGGACTGACGGTGCAGCATGTCGCAGATGCGCTTCTGGCGCGCTTCGCGCACGAGCGATCGCTCGTGCCGACGGAGGTGGGGGCAGATCTGACTCTCTTGGCGGAAGAACTCGAACCAGAGCACCGGATCTCGTAGCGATCCATGGGCTTTCTTCTCACGGGTCTGTTGGATCCCGAGACCGCTGCGGAAGCTCGGGAGATCGGCGTCAGCCAACTACTGGCGAAGCCTCTCTCGCTTGCCGACTTCGCCCAGGCTTTGCGAACTGCCCTGGACGCTGACTGACACGAGGTCGTTTCGCGGTTGATCGCCGATCAATCCCCATGACTCTTGCCCAGTGCTTCGGCGAGATAGGGCAGGGCTTCGCGACTGAGATCCAGCTCCGGAGCGAGGCGCTTTCCCATTCCTTCCGCGGTCATCAGTGCGAGGTTGACCATCGTCATATGCGATCGCGCCTGGATGCGATGCCTTCGCAGGATGTCGAGAATCCGGCCAATCTCGAGGGTGACCTGGAGCTGTCCGAGCCCTTTCGACGCGACGTCCGAGACGAATTCGCTGATCTCGCGTTCGTACGCCTCATAGTCCGCTACCGCGTGATGAGGCGCATTCTCGAAGAACGCTCTCGCGACGCCGGCTCCGTCGCCGGAAACGAGAGCCATCAGCATCTCGGCCGTCCTGAGTCGATCTTCATCGGTCAACTCACCGACCAGGCCGAGGTCGAGAAAGACGATTCGACCCGGCGGCTCGAATAGCATGTTTCCCGGATGGAGATCCGCATGAACGAACCCGTGCAGGAAGATCATGCGGGAGACCGCGCGCATTCCGGACTCCACGATCTGATGGACATCGAACTCGGCCAGGGCGAGGCCATCTTCGTGGGTGCCGGCGACGAAATCCATGCTGAGCACACGGGAGCTACACAGGGTCGGATGCAGGAGGGGGAAGCACACGTGGGGATCGTCTTCGAAGTTCTTGGCGAACCGCGCGTTGTTGCGTGCCTCGTTGCGCAGGTCGAGTTGCTCTTCGACTGCGTCGCAGAAGCTTCGGATGGCTTCTTCGAGGGAGACCAGGCGTAGCGTTGGAATCAAGCGCTCGAGGAGGCGCCCGAGGAAGAGGAGGATCGCCCGATCGAGTTGGACCTTCAGGATGATGTCGGGCCTGAGGATCTTGATGGCGACTCGGCGGCCATCACCGGGGAGTCGCGCTTCATGGACTTGTGCCACCGACGCGGCAGCGATGGGGTTCGGGTTGAAACTGTCGAATAGCTCTTCGACCGGCGCGCCGAATTCCGCCTCGATCGTGGCGGCCGCTTCTGCGTACGGGAACGCAGGGACGCGATCCTGGAGCGAGCGCAGCTCTTCGAAGACGCCACGCGGCAGCAGATCGTTCCGGGTGGATGCGATCTGGCCGATCTTGATGAACGTCGCGCCGAGCTTGCTGCAGGAACGGACGAGTGCCCGTCCTGCGGCGCGCTCCAGTCGTTCCCGTCGTGGAAGCGAGCGAAGTGCCCAGAGGGCCCCGCCGAACGTGAGAGCTCCGGCGCTGGCACCCCCGAAAAGCTGGGCGTTGCGAAGGATGAGGCGCCAAGCCGACGATCGACGAGGCATCGGGACGGGGGGCAATTTGGGGCTCATCGTGTCGTTGGACGTTCGGGAATCCTGGCTCAGCGTGAGGCGGCCGGAGGATAGCGGCTTCGCTCGGAGCCCCCGAAGCAGGGTATGGTAAGGGGTCCATGTTCCACTCCAGGAAAAGAGCCCTGGTCCGGTGGCAACGCGAGGGAACGTAACGACGTGAATGACCTCCGATCAGCATTCGATGCTGTTTCTTCCGCTGAGCTCCACCGGTCGAGCCGGATCAAGTGGACGCTCTATGGTCCGGATGTCCTCCCCGCCTGGGTGGCGGACATGGATTTTCCGGTAGCGCCAGCGATCCAACAGGCGGTCCGGGCCCTCCTCGACCGAAACGATCTGGGCTACCACGCGGTGCCTCTCTCTCCCCAGCTGCGAGAGGCGTTCGTTTCGCGCATGGCAGAACGATTCTCCTGGCAGGTGGATCCCCGGAACGTCTCGCCCCTGGTGAACGTGGTGCAGGGGCTCGACGCATCGATTCTCATGCACACGAAGCGGGGCCAGGGCGTCGTCGTCCAGACGCCGATCTACCCGCCGTTCCTGGGAGCCGTCGAACACAGCGGGAGACGCCTGGTCGAGAACCCGCTGGTACGCGGAGAGACTCGATTCGAGATCGACTTCGACCGTTTGGAGGCGGACATCGATGATGACACGCGCTTGTTCATGCTCTGCAATCCACACAACCCGACCGGCCGAGCCTTCGAGCGTTCCGAACTCCTCCAGCTCGGGGAGATCGCGCTTCGGCACGACCTGATCGTCGTCTCCGACGAGATTCACGAGGATCTCGTCTTCGCCGGCCACGAGCATGTGCCCTTTGCGAGCCTCTCCCCGGAACTCGCTGAGCGGACCATCACGCTGACGGCCGCAACCAAGGCCTTCAACATCGCGGGGCTTCCGATCGCCTTTATCGTGTACGGCAGTCAGAGGTTGAAGGAACCCTTCCGACAGCTGCCACCCCACGTTTTTGGCCACGGCGGCATCCTGGATGATGCAGCCACACTCGCGGCATGGACTGACGGCCAGGAGTGGCTCGATACCGTTCTAGCCTACCTGGCAGAGAACCGGCAGCGCGTCAGCGAGTTCTTCTCCGAGCGGTTTCCTGCCGTAGGCCTGTTGCCACCTGAAGCGACCTATCTGGCCTGGCTCGACTTCCAGGAGTTCGATCTGCCGGATGATCTTCGTGCGTTCTTCCTCGAGCGCGGCCAGGTGGCGCTCAGTCCCGGTTCCGATTTCGGTTCGCCGGGCCAGCGCTGCGTGCGTCTCAACTTCGCGACCTCCAAGAGTATCTTGGAAGCGATCTTGGAGCGGATGGGGAAGGCACTGGAGTCGTGATGCCGCACCCTTCAAGGAGGAGTTCTCGGTGCCCATTGCATTCACCGATCTGATCAGATCCCACTCGAAGGACGTCACGTTGTGTAGTGGCGAGGCTGCGGCCAGCCGAATTGGCAGCGAAGCCGGCCTGATCATTCTCGATGTCCGAGAGCCCGCTGAATTCGCTGCAGGCTCGATCGCTGGCGCGGTCAACGTTCCCCGCGGTTTCCTCGAGTTCAAGATCGCGGAAGTCTGCTCCGATCCGGATCCGCCGATCCTGGTTCATTGCAAAAGCGGTGGCCGGGCGGTGCTTGCAGCGAAGACCCTCGCAGACATGGGCTACACGAACGTCGAGGTGTACTTCGGCGCCTTCGAAGATCTTCTAGCCGCCACGAGCTGAGGCTGCCCGGCTCGGCGTTTCCGCGCGCCTGACTGGCCTCCTGGGTGGAGTCTCAAGAGGATTCGTTGTCCTCGGGTTCGTCGGCGCTAGCCTGAACTATGCACGAAAGTTGGCTGAGAAGCTGGCTTTCCAATGTTTCAGCGTGCCGCGCGGCGATTGACGCTGACGGATCTCGTTTTGGGTGGTCGATGCCCATTCCGTGGCGCGAATGCGGAGTGTGCTT
>JAAETT010000098.1 GCA_024228115.1 bacterium | reverse complement strand
GAAGCACACTCCGCATTCGCGCCACGGAATGGGCATCGACCACCCAAAACGAGATCCGTCAGCGTCAATCGCCGCGCGGCACGCTGAAACATTGGAAAGCCAGCTTCTCAGCCAACTTTCGTGCATAGTTCAGGCTAGAGCTCGCCGAGCCACTCCACCAGGGTCTCGATACGAGCTTCCCAGCCGTGGGATCGGGCCCCGAGGCTGCGGGGAGCCCTCGCCGCCTGCGGCTCGTCCGCCGCCGCCTCCACAGCCCGGCCAAAAGCCGAAGGCGTGCCCGCGGTTCGGACCCCGTCCGGCTCCAGGCCTTCGAGGTTCGGAAGGGCCCGGGCCACCACGGGTAGGCCGGCCGCCAGATACTCCCACAATTTCAAGGGCAAGCTCCCTCGGGTGTGGGCCGTGTCGAGGAATGGGATCAAGGCGACATCGCTGTGCTGCATCCAGGCTGGCAGCTCCTGGTGCGGCCGGGGGCCCAGCGCGTGAACTCTGGGATCCTCGAGAAGTGCCGAAAGCGCGGGCGACATACCGGCCACATCCCCCAGGCCGGTTGCGCCGACCAGCACGAGCGCCGCGTCCGGAAGCGCATCGAGGGCCGCCGCAAGAAGCGCCGGGTCGATTCGATAGGTCGCAAGATTCCCCACGTACAACAGCCGTGGATGCGGCAAGGCACGGAGGTCCGCTGGCTCGGGAAGATCGACTCCCACGGCCTCGGAGAAGAGCGCAGTATCGGCCACGTTGGCGGCGAGCCGGACTTCCGCCCGCTGCTCGGCGAGCCTCTCCGCGAGCACCGGGCTCGATGCCATGACCAGGTCTGCGCGTTCGAGCAAGCGGGTCTCGAGCGCGGCGATCTGCTCCGGATCGACCCCCGGGTTTCCGGCGTAGTCATCGACACAGTGGTACACGAGCGCCCGATGGGAAATCCGATCGGCCACGAACAGGCCCGTCGGCAGGAACGACCAGAGGAGAGGACGTTCCATGTTCAGCTGACGCACGGCCCGGGCGACCTGAGCGCCGAGCGCCCAACCCGAAAGCCACCGAACCCAGCGGGATCGGCTTCCTGGGAGCGCCAACGGGCCCATCACGAAGAGCCCCGGCGCGACCTCCCGCGGCCCGGCGCTGAGCTTTCGAAAGCGGGCCCAGATGCGCTGCACATCATGGGACGAGGAGGCCTTGGGAGCCCTGAGTCCGGTGGACTCCACGAACAGCACGCGGTGGCCGCGAGCCGCAAACCGTCGGGCGATCTGGTGGACATTGACCGGCGCGGGGGTATCCCACACGGCGCTCGCCACGAGCACGAGCGGAACCCCCGGATCCAGGCTCACGCGCTCACTTCCGCTTCGTCCGCCCCGCCACTTGCCGCCACGTACTTGTCCAGCACCTCGTCGGCCTTGCCAAAGCCCCGCAGCTCGCCGCCTTCGAGCCAGAGGCAATGGGTGCAGAGCTCTCGCAGGAACGCGACCTGGTGAGAGACGAGCACGATCACGCGACTGCGACCCATCATGCTCTTGAGGCGCTTGCGGCTCTTGCGCTGGAAGGCGCGGTCGCCAACCGAAAGCACCTCATCGAGAATCAGGATCTCCGGATCCAGGGCTGCCGCCACACTGAAACCGAGACGCGATTTCATCCCCGATGAATAGAAGCGAATCGGTTGATCGATGAACTCACCGAGCTCCGAGAACTCGATGATCTCTTCCATCTTGCCTTCGATGACGCGTCGCGGAAGCCCGAGAAAGGCCGCATTCAGGTAGATGTTGTCGCGCCCGGAGAGATCCCGATTGAAGCCGGCCCCGAGCGAGAGCAGCGTCGAGACTTCCCCGCGAACCTTCACCTTGCCCTCATCCGGCGTCAGGATCTTGGAGAGCGCGAGACATAAGGTGCTCTTCCCCGCGCCATTGCCCCCGATGACTCCCAGGATCTGGCCTTCGTGGCATTGGAAGGACACGCCGCGCAACGCCCACAAGAGCGGCGCATCTCTGCGAAAACCACCGCCGACGAGCAAGCTCTTGATACCGACCCGCCTGCGCTGCTGCAGCCGATAGAAGATGCCGAGATCCTTGACGTCGATGACGAGCGGGGAACTCATAGGAATTTGATCACCCGGCGATCGAAATACTGATACAGGCGCCAGCCACCGAACAGCAGGATGGCGGCCTCGACCGTCAACAACGCCCAGTACTGGGGTTCGAGCATGCGCCCGTAGAACAAGGCCTCGCGGTAACCCGTAAACAGGATCGCGAAGGGGTTCAACATGTACAGCGTCGGAATCCACTCGGCGAAGGGAAGCTTGCCGAGGGGCCCCGAGAGAAAGCGGTCCTGGACCATGTCCACGCCGTAGAGGACCGGGGACACATAGAAGCCGATGCGCGTCAGGTGGCCGATGAAACCCGAGAGATCCCGCACCAACGCTCCGAAGCAGGCCACCCCCAGGCTGAAGCCACATACGACCACCAGCTGCAGGAGCATCAGCAGGGGAAGCTGCAGAAGAGGCATGCCCAACGGGCGATCGAAGGCGACCGCGGTGGCCAACAACACGACGGTGCCGAACAGGAAATTCGAGAAACCGGCGAACACGATCGTCAGGGGCAAGACGATCGTGGGGAACGGGATCGATTTGATCAGCGCATCGCGCCCCCGGAGGATCTTCGCCGAAGCGTTGATGGCGCTCGTGAAGTGCTTCCAAGGCAGCATCGCGCACAAGATGAACACGGGATAGGGGGTGTACTGCTCGCCCCTCCCGAAGATGCCGACCACGACGCCCCAGTAGATGAGCATCATGATCAGGGGGTCGACGAGCCAGAAGAGCCAACCCAGGCGAGTCTCCTGGCTCTCGCTGCGCAGCTGCGCGAGCGTGAGCTCTCGTACCAGATCGCGCCGGGCGACCAGATTGGACCAGTTCGAGATCATCCGGCGGGACGGTCGCGACTTCCCCTCCGCCGTGCAAGCGCGGCCTCATCCAAGAGCGCTCGTGGGGTAGGAACGGACCGCGGGAGCGCTAGGGTTGGCCCCGATGCGGGTGGTCCTGGTACACGACTGGCTGACCGGACTCCGGGGTGGGGAGAAGGTCCTGCATGAGCATGCCCGGCTCTTTCCCCAGGCCGAGGTGCTGACGTTGATCCACGTACCGGGATCGACCACTCCAGAGATCGAGGCCCTGCCGACGACCGCGAGCCCACTCTCGCGTTGGCCCGGCGCCGCAAAGCACTACAGGAAGTGGCTACCCCTGTTTCCGTGGGCGATCGGACGCCTGCGGGTTCCGCCGGGCACCGATCTCGTGCTCTCCAGCAGTCATGCGGTTGCGAAAGGGATCCAGCCGCCGCCCGGCGCCATTCACGTCTGTTACTGCTTCACGCCGATGCGCTACGTCTGGGATCAGGCCGATGCGTATCTCGGCACCGGTGCATTCCGCACACTGGCCACTCCATTGGTCGCGGGCCTTCGCCGTTGGGATGTGCGCACCAGTACCCCCGACCGCGTGCATCACTTCATTGCGATCTCGGAAACCATCCGGGACCGCATCCGTCGACATTACGGCCGCGATTCCGACGTCATCTTTCCACCCGTCGACGTGGATCGTTTCCTTGTGAGCCCCGAACCGCGAGAGGATTTCTTCCTGATGGTCGGCGGTTTCGTCCCCTACAAACGAGAACGTCTGGCCATTGATGCCTTTCGCGAACTGGGTCTGCCGCTCGTCGTCGCCGGCGATGGGCCCTCCCGACAAGGCATCGAGGCCGACGCCCCGGGAAACATCCGCTTCCTCGGGCGGGTCTCCGACCCGGAGCTGACCGGCCTCTACCAACGCTGTCGCGCTCTGGTGTACCCCCAGGAGGAAGATTTCGGGATCATCCCCGTCGAAGCCCAGGCCACCGGGGCGCCCGTCATCGCGTTCGGTGCCGGCGGCGCCAGCGAGACGGTCGTGCCCCTCGACGATGAGCACGGGCGCCCGCCGACCGGTGTGCACTTCCAGCCCCAGACAGCCGCCGGTCTGGTGCAGGCTGTCCGGACCTTCGAGGCGCGCCGCGACGAATTCGAGACGAAGGCCATCCGCGCCCATGCGGAGGCCTTCTCGATCCCGCGCTTTCACCGCGAGATGCGGGAGGCCATCGAGCGCGCGATGGCTTGAGTGTAGACGCTCACTCAGAAGCGTAGAAATCTGATCATTTGGCCGGGGGGCGACGCAGCCCGCCGTTCCGGATTCCGATTCAGATCTTCCGGGTCGAAAGGTCCTTGACCCAGGGCGAACGCCCTCCCGGCTCGACCG
>JAAETT010000097.1 GCA_024228115.1 bacterium | reverse complement strand
GAAGCACACTCCGCATTCGCGCCACGGAATGGGCATCGACCACCCAAAACGAGATCCGTCAGCGTCAATCGCCGCGCGGCACGCTGAAACATTGGAAAGCCAGCTTCTCAGCCAACTTTCGTGCATAGTTCAGGCTAGGAGACCCTCGAAAATGGCCAGCTACCGCTACGACCGCCTTTCGGCTCAGGACAACAGCTTTCTCCTGGCTGAGACACCGAACACGCATATGCACGTGGCTGGCTTGTCGATCTTCCAGCTCGGGGATCTGGCTACCGAGGACGGCGGTGTCGACATGACCGCCATCAAGGCCAAGACCGAAGCCCAGCTGCACCTGATTCCGCGCTATCGGCAGAAGATCCAATGGACGCCGCTGACCGAGGATCCGGTCTGGGTCGACGATGCGGAGTTCAACATCGACTTTCATATGCGGCATACCAGTCTCCCGCGGCCCGGCAGCCTGGATCAGTTGAAGCGGCTTGCCGCGCGGATCATGGCGCAGCAACTCGACCGGGAGCGGCCGTTATGGGAGATGTGGATCGTCGAAGGCCTGGGAGGCGACCGCTTCGCGATGGTCAGCAAGATCCACCACTGCATGATCGATGGCATGGCCGGTGTGGATCTGGCCCAGATCCTGATGGACACGGAGCCCACCAAGGAGATTCCAGAGCCGGTCCGCTACATCCCGAAGCCCACACCCACTGGAGGCGAGCTGCTCCGCGACGGCATCGGCCATCGCTTGGGGATGCCCTTTCGGGCCATTCGCGGCTATCGGGAGTTTCGCAGGGAGACCGAGAATGTGGGCGATGAGGTCCGCGTCCGGCTTCGAGCGCTGGGCGAACTCTTTGGCCAGGCCTTCGATCCTCCGTCAGACACGCCGATCAACGGCGAGCTGGGCCCCCACCGGCGATTCGATTGGCTCTCGATGTCCCTTGCCGAGGTCAAGGAAGTTCGACGCGCCTCGGAAGCCACCGTGAACGATGTGGTCCTGAACACCGCCGCCGGTGCCTTCCGGCGCTACCTGATGCATCGTGGCTGCGATCCTGCGGAAGTCCGATTCCGGGTATCGGCGCCGGTGAGTATGCGACGCGAAGAGGAGGAGGGGCGGCTCGGGAACCGCGTCTCGGCCTGGCAGGTGGATCTGCCGCTGGACGAGGCCGATCCGGTCGAGCGCCTGGCACTGATCCACGACACGACCCGGAGTCTGAAAGAAGGGAATTCCGCGCTCGGCATCGACATGATCATGCGGGTGGCCGAGTGGACGCCCCCTGTGTTGCTCTCTCTCGGCGCCCAGTCGATCGATGGGCAGACGAATACGATCATCACGAACGTTCCGGGGCCTCAGTTTCCCCTCTACATGCTAGGCGCAAGGCTGCTCGAAACGATGCCAGTCGTGCCGCTGCTCGCGGGAGTCGGTCTTGGGATCGCGCTCTTCAGCTACGACGGCCGGTTGACGTGGGGCATCAACGCGGATTACGGGCTGGTGCCAGATCTGCCGATCTTCACTGCCATGATCAAGGAGAGCTTCATCGAGTTTGCCGACCAAGTGGGTGTCGAGGTGGAAGGCGAGCTCGCCGCCTGATCAGTCGGCGTCTCGGCGCAACAGGGAGAGCTGTTCACGGTATTGGGAGCGGTAGGCATTTGCCTCGGCGCGGGTGAAGCCGAGTTCTTCGGCGATGGCGCGGATCTCGCCGGACTCCTCGCCAGAGATCGTCCCGTCGGCCGCTGCCACCGCATAGAGGCATGCGAGCAGCTTCACGCGCTGCTCTCGGGTCGAGTGCTCGCGGAACTCACGAGTGACGACGTAGTTCTCCGTGCCGCCGAGCAGGCGCGCCTGGCTCTTGGCGATCTCGACCACCAGATCGGTTTCTTCGGAGCCGAGCTCTGCCAGCTCGTGAATGGCGCGTCGCATCTCGTCCGCCTCTTCCTCGGCGATCTCCAGATCCGCGTTCGCGGCCCGGGCCAGCACGTAGGCGAATCCGGCGAGAAAGCGCGACGTCTCCGGGTCCAATCGCTCGAGGCGGGATGCGATGGCACGTACGGTGGCGGTTTCTTCCTTTCCCGAGTCCCCGTCCCTGTCTCCGATCCCGAGAAAACGCAGTAGCGACATGCACCCGATCCTAGGCTCCAGCGCCGCCCGCGGCTACGCTCTCAGCATGAGCTTTCCCGCATCCGACGACGATTTCCTTCTCCTCCACAACACCCAGTGCTCGAAGTGCCGTGCCTCCAAGGCCCTTCTCGAAGAGCGAGGCATTGCCTTCAGCGAGCGCTTCTACCTGGACGAGCCGCTCAGCAGGGAAGAGATCCAAGACCTGGTCACGCGTCTCGGCAAACCCGTCACCGAATGGGTCCGCCGCAGGGAAGACGCCTTCACCGCCGCAGGACTGACGAGTGACAGTGATGACGACGCCATCCTCGACGCGATGGTCGCCCATCCGATCCTGGTCGAACGCCCGATCCTGGTCCGAGGCAAGCGCGCCGTCATCGGCCGCCCGCCTGAAGACCTCCTCGTCCTTCTCTAGCCGCGAGAGAGGCCAGCGGCGGAGATGAGTATCGACCCGAGTGCGGCGAAGTAGGTCAGGCCCACGAGGAGGGCGCCTGCTTTGAGGGCTGGCGGCACGCGTTGGTGCAGCTCGTGAAGCGGAACCCGGCCCAACAGGATCGGGACCAGGACGAGGCCCGCGAGGAAGCCGCCCACGTGGGCGACGTGGCCGGTGGTGACGACCACGAATTCGGCGGCCACGAGCATCAACAGGAACCAAGCGAGGTTCGCTCCGGTGAGCCGGAGAGATCCCGGGAGTTCCTTGCGTCTCCAGAGATGGAGGCCCATCCAGGCTCCGATCGCGCCCATGCCTCCCGCAGAGGCGCCGATGCCGACTTGGCCGGGATGCGCCAAGGCGGCGACGAGGCAGCCGGCGAGAGACGAGAGGCCGATCAAGAGCGCGAAGCGGGCTCCTCCCAATAGGCGTTCCAAGAGAAGACCCACCAGGAGAAACCAGAGCGAGTTTGCGGCGATGTGCAGGAAGCTTCCGTGGAGGAGTCCCGCTGTCCACGGTCGCCAGAATTCGCCTTGCAGCATTCGCTCGCCTGAATTGGCACCAAGGGTCACCAGCGACTCACGGTCCATTGCATCGAGTCCAAACTGGAATGCGGCGATGGACGCCAACACGAAGACGATCGCCGAGGAGAGCCTGGGCCATCCTGTTCCAACCTGGGAACCGCTGCCATTTCGTTTGTCCAGGGCTTCCAGCTGGGCTGTCCCGTCTGGAAGCTCTCCAATGCGCGTTCGCATTTCGTCGATCAGATTGCGGGCATCCTCCGGGTTGTCGAAGTGACGGAGTCGAGCCGACCAGGGGATGCCGATCCCGGATCCGGCGAACCATGCGGGAAACGGGAACCGCCGAATCTCCAGTGAAAGGATCTCGTGATGCGGAAGAAAGGCGATGGACTCAGCATTCCCGGTCAAGAGCCGCAGCCCCATGCGCTCCACGCACAGCGTCACCGGGCCGCTTTGGAGCAGGCGGAGACTCTTGAATCCGGAAATCATGACCACGAGAAAGGAGGCCACCAATCCGGCCCCCAGTCCTGCTTGGACCCAACGCGGCCCGTCTCCGCTCGCCCAGTCGAGGAGGGCACCACAGGCGAACTGGGCCCCTAGGCCTAACATCACGACTGTCGGATAGAACGTTGCACCGAGCGGTATCCTGGCGAGCCTGAAGCAACGCATGGCCGGTTCAGAACCGGGATGTCTGGAGCCCGGCGCGGCGCCAGACACACCAGTAGGCGAGGGGCTGATGTGTTTGGCTCTGGATGTCCGGTTCGCGGCCGTCGTCTCGTCTAGTTTGCCCAACCGCGCCCCTCCTCAATCTCGCCTGCGGCGACGCAGGATGAGCAGACCGAGAAGTAGCTGGAGTGGAAGGAGCAGGAGCAACCCTCGAGACGCGCCGGGCAACGTTGCGGCGGCAACGGGGGAACATCCCCCGCTTGAATCCCCCCCCTCCGTCGGATCCACTGTCACCCCCGTCTCCCGAGGACGCGGCTGCCCTTGCGGAGGCAGGCACGGCAACGCCCTCACCCAGGTACGCCAGAGTCCTCGCAATGAGGTGGAAGAGCGCTGCCAGCAAGCCGAACGTAACGGTGAAGGCAGCATTGCCAAAGAGCAATGCAACCGCTGCGATGCCTTGAGAGATGTCGCCAAGGGTATCGAAGAACTCCGCAGCCGACATGCCTTCCGTACCATCCGGATCCGAGAACCAGACCGGATTTCCGAACGTGTACGTGTACTGATTGATCAGCTGGAAGATCGGGTCCGGTGACAGGAAGCGCCCGATCGCGGGATCGTAGATGCGGAATCCCAGGATCATCAACTCCCCGATCTCTGCACGTCCCACGAACCGGACCGGATCGCTCGTGGCACCGTAAACCCGCTCCACGCCGTAGGGTGAATAATGATAGTGCGCCAACGTGGCACCCTGTTCGTCGGATGTGAACTTGACGTTGCTCCGGAAATCAAAATGGCGATACAGGCGATCGCCCGTGGTCAGATCGATCGCGAACTCTCCCAGGTCGATTGCGGTGGGCAATCCAGCGGCGTCCGCCTGGACCGCTCCGCCGAACGTTCGGGTGGTCGTCGTGTCCGAAACGGTCGCCGAAAGCAGGCGGCCCGCCATGTCCCACTGGAATGTATCGGCGCCGTGGGATGCCAGCCGGCCGTTGGCCGTCCAGGTCAGTGCCGCTCCGTTGCGGCTGATGGCGAAGCCCGCGGCGTCGTAGGTGAATGTGTGGGTGACCGCCCCCGATACGCTCTTCGATAGCAGCCGGTTTCCTTCGGTGTTGTAGGCGAAGGTGGAGGAGCCGTTGAAGAGCATGTTCGACTTCGCGTCATGCGAAAAGACGCGGAAGTTCGCGGCTCCGTCACTCCACGCGACCATTCGTTTGCCTGATTGCGTCGGCGGGTCCGCAGGGTTGTCGACAGGACCGAGCCAGAATTCCTCGTGGGTCGAGGCTGAGACACCTCCCGAAGTCGAAGTATCGACGATGGTCCGGAGGCCGCTGAGAATTCCACTGAACACATCTCTCGTGATCGACGTGGATTCGACGACGCTACCACCACTATTGGTTGTGGTGGATCCGCTGAGCAGACCGCTCCCCGAATCGTACGAAAACACCCTCGAGAGACCGTTTCCGTAGCGGATCTCATCGATGCGCCCGCTCCCGTAAATGCGTTCGATGACACGATCCTGCCCGTCCCAGACCTCGGTCTCCCGGCCGGCGAGATCGTAGGTGAACGCGAGGTCGCGAAGCAGCCCCTGCCCACCCAATACGTATTGGGTTCCCGTCCGGCGCGATCGGAGGTCGTAGTGATGCGAGGTGAACGTCCCATCTCCGTGATCCACCAGAACGGTCCGGCCCGCTGCGTCGTGGACGAAGCTCTCCGTTGCGCCGCGCATGCTATCCGTCGTGGAAACGAGTTGTCCCGCTGCATATTGGAACGTCGTTGTTCCCTCGAGCACGGCATTGCGAAACGCTCGCATCTGATTCGGCCGACCGGCCACGTCCCAATCGATCTCTTGACGCATTCCATTCGGAAGTTCACTGGCAATCTGGCGACCCGAGGCTTCATACTCGAATGTGGTGTCGTTCCACTGGCCGTCCACCTTCTCGCGTCTCGAGGTGAGCCGGCCCAGCAGGTCGTAGGCCATTTCATGATCCTCGCCGGCAGGTCGCGTGATTCGCGTCGGCCGGCCGTCGCTCCGGACATCGATGACGATGTCTCCCGAGCCGGAGGGAGTGAGCACGATCCGCCGCACGTTGCGGTCCGCATCGTATTGGCGCTTCCAGACGCCGCCTTGCTCGGGCTCTCCCGCGGCGGTTCCCTTCAGCCGATTTCCGACGGCGTCGTACACGCGGGAATGCGGAACGCCGTCGACGGTCACGGTGGTTGCATGTCCGTGCAGGCCGTAGCCGGAGAAGCTCTGCATCACTCCGTTCGGGCCAGTGACGCTCGCGAGGGAGCCGTCCCCGTTGTAGGCGAACTGGGTGATCTCCGCGGCGCCCATGGTTTGCACGACCATGCGGCCCAGGCTGTCGTAGCTCCGCTGCTCGACCAGGCCAATCGAATCCTGGATCGTCGCGGGTGCACTCCGCGTGGGCGTCTTCCGGTTGAGGCCGCCCGGGTGGTACGAATGGAGAATCACATTGCCCGAGGGTTGGAGCTCCGAGGTCAGATCGTCGTCGTGCCAGACCCATGAGGTGGTCGCGCCACTGGCGGCGGTATAGCTGGTCGGACGTTTCTCGGCCCAGGTCCAGGTTTCGATCTCGCCAACCTGGACGCGTTCGATGTGGCCGAGTTGTCGATTCGAGTCGAAGGCGAAGACCCGCTCGTTGCCGATCGGATCCCAGTAGCGCGTGCGGTAGAGCCCACCGTTCTCCGGCTGATAGTGGAAACGGTGAACAGGGTTCTCCTCTCCGATCTCACGGATCTCCTCGACGCGTACGCCGTCGAAGTCGATTTCGATCCGTTCGCCCTCCGAGTTCAAGAGGGCAACCAGAAGGTCGCCGGAGTATTCGTACGACCAGCCCGGGCGCCCCTCTGCAAGATCGAGCCCGTCCCGGGCGCCGACCAGACGGCCGCTGGCGTCCCATGAGAAGCTGGCCTGATGCCCGACGAGATCGTCGATGCCGACGACCCGTCCCGCGCCGTCATAGGAGATCGCGAACAAGCCAGTGCAGGTCGAAGCCGCGGTGCATTGTTGGATCGCCGTGGTATGAAGGCTCCCGGCCACGGTCTGCACCTGGTACTCGATGCGCGGGTAGGGACCATCCGTCCAATGCTCATTGGCGAGCCTTCCAGAAGCGTCGAAGGAGAGAAGAAGCCCACCCTTCCAGCGAATCGCCGAAGCATCCACTTTGACCCAGAAGGTGCCCGGAATCGGATCCCCGTCCTGGAGGTTGGTGACGTCATGGGTCGCTCCGGACGCGTCGACGAATGTTGCTCCGTCGTAGGTCACGTCGAAGTTCCAGAGCCAAGACGAAGAAGCGGAGTTGTACGTCGCACCGATCTCCTGCGTACCGACCCGTGTGTCGCGGGAGAGATCCCCGCGGCGCACGACGAGGTTTCCGCCCACCGCATTGACGACACCGAAACGAAATGGCACGAAAGCGCCGCGCTGGAATTCGATGACGCCGGCTGCGGCCGCCAGGGGTTCGCCGCTGGGCTTGCAGCCGAGGAAGCCGATGGCGATGGCCACGACTCCCGCGAGGATCCGAGTGGCGGGGGATCGGCGAGTAGGTTTCGATTGCTTCATGACCTTTTCTCCATGACGTGGGCGGGGCGAGGGCAATCGGGACCTCGTTCGTCTCAAGTCAGGCGACGCATCCGGGCTGCAGCGGTCTGGATCACGTGCAGAACGGACCAGAAGAGGTAGATGCCTGGTCCGAAGACGAGTGCTTCGGCCGAGGTGGCGCGGTCTCCCATTCCGAGGAGCATCAGGCAAGCTGCGATCGGCAAGACGTGGACAGCAGCGAGATCGCGTCGAAACCGGCGCGCAGAGCCGTCATCGACCCAGCGCATACGGTCGACGATGAACCGGACCCACGAGATCAGGTGGTAGCCGGTGACGGCGGCGAAGAGGTCGCTGAGCGACGGCCCCGACCAGGCGATGCCCAGGAGGGCGGCAAAGCCGAACTCGGGAGTCGCAAGCCCCGCGAAGGCGATAACGGACGTCACGCAGAGTACTTTCAGATGGCCCCTCGGCCGGTGGGAAAGGTTCGGCAAGCGTCCCCTGTCGCGGTATGCATCACCAAGCGCAAGATCGTTTTCAACGACGTGCCAGACGGAAATGCCGAAGAAGAAGAGGATCAAACCAGGTACAAGCTCGAGGCTCCAGGCATAGACGCCTAGCGAGGCCCCCAGCGTGGTCAGAACGAAACCGCGCCAGAGGCCGGGCGGGATGGTTCGGTGACGCAGGGCTCTGAAATGCCGTCGGCCGAACCATGCTGCACCGATCAGGTGCCCATAGCCGAAGGTCGTGACACAGCGATAGATCCAGGCGGAGCGCTCCCCAGGGTCGGGCCAAACCGCGTGGGCAAGGCCGAGCAGGAGGCCAACCGCCACGGCCGATTGCACACGGTTATGCAGGTGCGACGGCATCGGCCATTCCAATGGGGATTCGGCGGGCCATTCGCAGGCCCGACGCGAACGCGGCAGGCGAAAGCAGGGCGAGGAGCGTTCCCCACGCAGTCTGGGGAGGGATCATGCTCGCAAGATTGAGCCCGACATGAAGGGCGACGCAAAAACCGAGGCAGCGCGTTGATTCGTAGGTGAACGCGAGCGCCAGACCGACGAGAAAGGTACCGAGGATCGACCAGGGTTGGATGTGAGGGATCGCGAAGAGCAGGCTGGTCACGATCCAGCGGATGCCACGCGGAACGTCCACGGAGGCGAGGGCATCGAGCATGCGTTCCCGGTACAGAAGCTCTTCGAAGAGGGGCCCGATGTTGGCGATCACGAGAAACCGTAGAAGTCTGATCATCTAGCCCCAATCCGTCGTTAGATCTGGGCGTCTGAGGGTATTGGTCCGGGTCAGGCGGCGAGTTGTTCGAGTGCCCGATTGAATCGTTTGCGGGTGGAGGGCTCGGCAGCGATCCGCAGCTCGGCGCGCCCCTGAGGCCG
>JAAETT010000096.1 GCA_024228115.1 bacterium | reverse complement strand
CGGGGCCCCAGTGGAAAGCGCCAGGCGCTTTCCACTGGGGCCCCGGGACTCGGCAGCGGAGAAGCCGGAATCAGAAGAGAAAGCGGACATTTCTACTTTGGAGAAAACCGGACATTTGTACTTTGGGCCGACATCGCGTGAAAACGGGGCTTCTTTCTCCTATAGACACCTCCTTCTCTTACGTGGCGAGAAGCTCGTCGCCATTGGACATGCCCCGCGTCTCCTCTCTCTAGTTGCAGTGTTCAACGTTCTCTGGCGGTGAGAAGTCTGGGTTGCATCTGTGCTGGAATGCAAAGGCATGAATGCAAGCAGAGTGAGCACCCCATCCCGAGAACATCCGCCACCCATCGGATGTTGCGACCAGCGGCAAGCGCGACCTCAAGTCCCCCGACCCATGATCCAGAATGAAGGCCGCGGTGGCGGATGCTCTCCAGGCACCCCAACGGAAGGGGTCTTCCGTCCGCGCGGAAAGAACTTTCCCATTCGCCACCGCTCCATGCTCCTAAATGCCTGAAAGTACTAGGGCGACGCAAGTGGCACGAGTCTTGCTGCATGAATTCGCAGGGAAGGGGAACCGCCACCAGGCGGTTTCTCTTCCCCTTTTTATTGGTCGACTCGGCCGTCTTGGCGGGGCTTTCGCTTCCGACATTGCCGAGGATTCTTGTTGCTTCTCACTGTTGCTTCTCACTGAAAGGGTATTTCCCGTGAAACGATTCGCTCTCGTGGTTGCGCTCGTCGCATTCGCTCTTCCCATCACCGCTCAGGCGCTCACGTACACTCACGACCTCACCGTAACCGGCAACTTCTCGGGTAACGGTCAGATCGAGTTGAACAACCCAACGGGCAACACCGTCGCGAACGTGGTTGGCTTCAGCTTCACGGTGACCAGCAGTGCGGGCGGGTTGCCCACGCCCACCACCTTCACCCTCGCCGACATCGCCTCACTCTCCTGGTCGGGTGCAGACTCGACGTTGTCGCTGATCCTGGAATCCACTCCCGTCGGTGTCCTGGGGCTGGTTCTCCAGGCCGCCCCAGGCGCTCCTCTCGGGAATGTGTGCGGCGCTTTTGGCACCAACGACGGTTCGACCTATTGCAGTTCCGGCGGTGGGGGTTCGATCTTGGTCGGTAACAGCACACTGGTAACTAGTGCCGTCCCCGAACCCGGTGCGGGTCTCCTGCTGGTGATGGGCCTTGCGGGCCTCGCGTTGTCCATGCGGGTGCGTCTTGAGAATTTCGGCTTTCCTCGGGTTCGTGATGGGAGCGCGTTCTCGAACTTCTAGTTTGGTGTGTTCCCTGGGGAGAAAATTCAGATGCAGATTCGAAATATGGTTAGGACCACCCTCCTGTCTCGGTACTGACCCTCGTAGCGGGCGCCGCGAGCGCGCTTCCGCTGACGCTCGCGAATACGTCGGTCGCCTTCACGGTTGGGACCGCTTCTGGAACGATCGACTTCGTGGGCTGGACGGAAGGGACGCCGAGCGGCGGCTCGACCCTCGGCGGCACCGTTGGCGCCTCCGATGACGTGCTCGCGTTCACGATCACGATGGATCCCGGCACTGGGCTCAATGCGTTCGCGCTCTCGATCCTTCCGGAGTTCAATCCGTTGCCTGACTTCGTTTCACCGACCGGCGGCGGTACCGTTGCCGGAGGCGGGACGGACGTCGTCTCCGCGGTCGTGACCGACTCGGTGCTCTTCGGATTCAGCGGCGGATCGCTCGCTGGGAACGCCACGAGTGACGTCCTCTACGCCTCGTTCCCGACGACCGTCGACGGCCGAACCCTGGTCTTCATGGTCGACTCCGGGCCGACAGTGGACTACGAAACGGAGATCTCGGCCGTTCCCGAGCCGGGAACCGCGCTGCTTGTGGGCGGCGGGCTGCTGATTCTCGGATATCGGCGTCGCTGATCGAGCCCGTTCCGGACCCATTTCCCCCGCTATCCGTCTGCCAGATGATGCGCATGCTTGGGCGCTGCGCCAGAACGCAGCTTCTTTTCCGGGTCTTCCGGAGAATCAGTGGGTCGAATCGAAGGGGTGCGTAGCCTCGGCTCGACTGGTTCGGCTTCCTCTGCCTATGCCGTTCCCTCCGCCACGAGCTGTCGGTAGGGAAACGGCTGGCCACGGGCGACGCGCTGCAGGACGAAGCCGAAGAGTTCGCCCTCGCGCCAACGGCGATCGAAACGGTAGCTGAACTCGGCGAGATAGCGGCGCAGGTGCTTGTGGCTGACGCCGTGGAACGTACCGCGCAGCCAGGTCTTGAGGTTCGAGATCACCACATGGGCCCATGGAAGAATCTCGGCTGCGTTCGCGGGCTCGCCCTGGGCGACGGGATCATGATCTTCTTCGGGGCTCCCGAGGCCACGAGTGACCGGGGCCATGCGCTCCGCGCCGTGCGCATGTCGCTGGCGATGCAGCGACGCATGTCGGAGCTGCGAGAGAAGTGGTACACCGACGGCATCCAGACGCCCTTTCGCATTCGAATCGGCATCAACACCGGAGTTGCGAGCGTCGGCGACTTCGGCTCCGAGGGCCGAACGGCCTACTCGGCGATCGGGAACCAGACCAATCTCACCGCACGTATCCAGGACTACTGCGAACCGGGCAAGGTTTTGATCAGCCACACGACCTGGGCGCTCGTGAAGGATCAGATCTCGTGCGAGGGCGCATAGGTAGATCAAGAGGGATTTTCCTCTGTCCGGCCATGTAGAGGGATGGCAAAGCGCCCGAATTCGGGAGCGATCAGGCCCGATCCGGGACAGCATCATCCAGAAGAGGCGCGGCAGGGAAGCGTAGGAGAAGCCGTCCGAGGCACCCAGGTCCGCCCGGTCGCCGCGAGCGGTGGAGCCCCAGACCCGGTCGCGAACTGGCCCGAGATCTTCATCGCGGGAGCGGCCAGTCGCGTCGTGATCCATGATGCTGGAGAGCAAACCGACGAACGGTACCTGGGCGGAACTCATCGTGTTGCCCACGGGCGCTCGACAGCATTCCGTGTACCAGCGGTAGAGGCCGCCATCGTTGAGTTGCATGCAACGCAGCTGGTCCGCACCCTCGGTGATCTGGATTCGCGAAGGCGTCGTCTGGAAGATGTCGCTTCCGCCATGCTCATCGAGGACTTCGTCAGCCCGCCCCAGGAAGAAGGCGAAGGCCTGGCAGCTCTTGCAATAACACAGAGCCCGGTTCCCTGCGGCTGGCGACATGCCTCGGGCGACCCCCTGCAAGGAGCCACAGGTGCAACGGAGCGGAATGTCCTGAGCCATTGGAGCGAGCATATCCCAATCTGGAGTGCTCAAGAAGTGGGACCGGGATCAACCCAGCAAGCCGGGTACGCAGCGCAGTGTCGCATCGACCAGCGCCTCGCAGCGATCGCCTACCCCGGCCCCTGCACACATGAAATTCGGGCTGTAGCTGAAGGAGAGATCCGCTTCCGGATCGCAGAACCCGATGGCCCCGCCTGCGCCAAGATGGCCGAACGAACGTGGGTTCGGAGTGAAGTGCATTCCGGCCTCCGGGTCTGGATAGGAGCTCAGGAAGAAGCCCAGTCCGTACCGGAACTGGCGAAGGGTGAGGTCGCAGGTTCCCTCCCAGGCGGGCTTTCGCAGCTCGTCGATCAGCTCGGGCGAGAGAAGCCGAACTCCGTCGATCTCGCCACAGCCGGCCAGCGCAGCGTAGATCCGTGCGATGGAACGAGCATTCCCGTGGCCGTTTCCGGAGGGGAAGACGGCTTTCCTGAAGACGTCCGAATTCACCAGGCCCCGGATCTTGGGCTGGGGGCGCCACGCGCGGTTCAAGTTCGTGCCCGGGGTCGCCATCTCCTTGAACGTCGTGCTGCCACGATTGGGGATGAGATCGGTGACGCGGAGGATGTCCTCGTCGGAGAGCCCGTACTGGAAATCGACACCCAGGGGATCGGCAATCTCTTCTGCGAAGAACGCATCGAAGCGCCTTCCATCGACCCGCCCTAGGACTTCACCGAGCAGGAACCCCTGCGTGCTGGAATGATAGGCGCCGCGCGTGCCTGGCTCCCATTCGGGCTTCTGCTTGGCGAGCGCCTCCACCATCACGTCCCAGTCGAAGATCGAGTCGGCCGGCGCGTGATCCGGGTACATCAACCCCGCCTGCCCACCGAGGATCTGGCGAATCGTGGTCTTTTCCTTTCCGGCCTGAGCGAACTCGGGCCAGTAGGTGGCGACCGGCGCCTCGAGTGCGACCGCACCCCGATCCACCAGCTGAAGCAGGCAGAGCGCCGCCATCGATTTGCCGACCGACATCATGCAGACGATCGTGTCCTCGGCCCAGGGCTCCCGGGTCTCGGGATCGACCACGCCGCCCCAGAGATCCACGACCTTGGAGCCATCCTTGTAGACGCTGACCGCGGCACCCACTTCGGAGCGCTCCGCGAAATTTCTCGAGAACTCCTCCCGCACGCCTGCAAAGTGAGGATCGCAGCTACCGCTGATTCTTACCGATTCGCCATTCGACACGGTGGCTCCTCCCTTTCGATGGGTTGCGTGCCAACTCCGAGCAGATCAATCGCCCATCATCCGATCGATCCCACGCTCGACGAGGGCACCGGCAACCCAGGATGCCACAGGGATCAGCATCGTGAGCCCAAATTGGCGAAGCACCCGCGCGTCGAAGGGCCACTCGCGCAGGCCGGCAATGCGATCGCGGTAGGCGAGAAGTTCGACGATGGAGAGGGAATCAGCTTCGTGCGCGATGGGCGAGCCCGCCATCGCGCTGCGGTCACCGCGGATCGCGAGGCTGATACGACCCTGCTCCTCGCGCTTTGCCTCCCGGATCGCAGCGTGGATTCCCAGTGAAGGAACGACCATCGCCGCGGCCCCGAGGATCCAGGTAGGAGCGAAGAGCGCGAAGGCGAACAAGAGCTCCGCGCCCACGTCTCGACTCAAGAGGAGCAGCAGCACGGGAAATGCCGAAGCCCCCAGCAGGGAGGACGCAAGGCGCAGACCGAAATGTGAGAACGGAGCGAGGGCATCCAGTTCAAGCACTTCGACCTCGACGCCGCTCTGTCCAAGACGCCGGAAGATCTGCATCGCACGAGCACCGAGATACAGCACCGGAACCAAGATGAACCACAAGATCGCGCTCTGGGTCAGGAAGGCCGCGCTTGCCGGGCTGAGGCCCTGCTCCCGCAGGGCAACCCCCGATAAAGGCCCGTTGGCTGCCCGGGAACGGGCCTGATCCCCCCCCCTCGGCATGTCGGCCCAAAGTACAAATGTCCGGTTTTCTCCAAAGTAGAAATGTCCGCTTTCTCTTCTGATTCCGGCTTCTCCGCTGCCGAGTCCCGGGGCCCCAGTGGAAAGCGCCTGGCGCTTTCCACTGGGGCCCCGGGACTCG
>JAAETT010000095.1 GCA_024228115.1 bacterium | reverse complement strand
GTCAAGTCAATCCGATACCGCTTCTTCGACATACGGGCCCCATGAATCGGCCCGCGACACGGCGAGAACCGATTGGCTGCGGGGGACGCAGTGCTTAGCATGACAACACTTCCGCCTTTGGTCGATACAAGGGACTAGGCGCATCGAAGCCGGTCAGCAGCTTGCTGACCACAATCAGCAGCTTCATGTTCGCCGGCTCCTCAATGAAGCGACGCTTGGTTTCGTCCTCGTACTTCTTGGTGGTCTGGCCGCTCCCGAGGACATGTTGGGTGTAGGTGTCGAATTTGTAGCGCTCGTCGCTGTTTGCAGGCTCACGCGAAATCGCATTGTGGTTCGGCTCGTACGAGGTGATGATCCCACAGGACGGGCCAAAGCTCGTGTTCTGAAGCAACCGGAAGTAGTGGCAAGCGTCGTAGATCGAGGCAACGACCAGGAGCGCCGTACCACGGTCGTTGCTGAGCCGTGGCTTTAGGCTGAAGTCCTCGATGATGTCGGCAATGATGCGCTGCTTGCGCTCGCCGGAGCTCATCAGCTTCTCCATCGTCGCCCAGCGCTTGCGCACAACCGCCTTCTGGAAACTGTTGAGTCCTTGGGTCTTGTGCTCGAACCAATTGTCGATCGCGGCCTGCGAGGTCAGCCGCTGCGGAACGTCGCGAGCCTCGTATTTGAGGTCCAGAATGACGCCATCGGCGACTCCCTCGTGGAACTTGTAGGTGTGGATGTAGGTGCCGAAGATGTCCCGCGTCATCCGCTTGTCCTTGCGCAGGAGCGGCGTGCCGGTGAAGCCGATGAAGATCGCGTCCCCCAGCCAGCGCTTCATCTGCTTGTTCATGTCGCCACCCTGCGTACGGTGACATTCGTCCACGAACACATAGAAGCGCCCCTGCACGGGCGGCGGCGGACCCTTAAGGTCGGCCGGGTCGAACTTGTGGATCAGCGCGCACAGGAGGCGCGGCGTGGCCGCCCCGAGCTTCTCCCCAAACTCCGCCCGCGACGTGATACGCGGGGAAGCAGAGTCGGCGCCGATGACGCCAGCGTTCTTCATCACCCCCTCGATCTGTTTGTCCAGCTCGTCGCGGTCGGTGATGACGAGGATACGCGCCTCGGGGTCGTGCTCCAGCAGCCACTTGGCGATCAGCACCATCAGGATGCTCTTGCCGCTACCCTGGGTATGCCAGATGACGCCGCCCTCGCGCTTGGCGATGCGCTCCTGGGCAGCCTTCACACCGAAGAACTGGTGCGGCCGCGGCACCTTCTTCTGACCGGCGTCGAAGAGGATGAAGTTCCGGATCAGGTCGAGCAGCCGGGCCTTGTTACAGAGCTGGGCCAGCGGCCGGTCGAGAAGCGCCCCGGCAGCGGGAGCCCCACCCGCCTCGGCGGGTGCTTCATCCTTCCACTGGACAAAGAACTGCTCCGGAGTGCCGGTGGTGCCGTAGCGCGCCCCTTGCGAGTCGCTGCCCGCAAAGACGAACTGGACCGTGGAGAAGAAGCCCTTGTTGAAGATCTCCTCCTGATTGGTGATGAGCTGCCGCACGCCGTCGCCCAACTCCACGGAGCTGCGCTTGAGCTCGATTACGGCGATGGCGAGGCCGTTCAGATAGAGCACGAGGTCCGGCCGCCGCTGATAACCGCCCTTTAGAGTCACTTCCTCGGCCAGCGCGAAGTCGTTCTTCTCCGGGTGCTCCCAGTCGATCAGATGCACCGTCTCATGCTCCTGCCCTGCAGCGATCTGCACCGGCACTCCGTAGCGCAGGAGCTGGTAAGTGCGCAGGTTGGCCTGGTAGAGCGTGATGCCCGTGGAGTCGGCGGCGGCCTCCAGCTTCTGCAGGGCGGCGGAGATGTGGGCGGCGGAGAAGCCGCGGGCTGTCAGGTTGTCGCGAAGGATCGCCGTCTCGATGGCGCGGTTGTTCTCCCGCTTGTTCCACTCACCGAGGTAGCGGTAGCCGAGCCCGTCGGGTCGTGCCGCGTCGGTGAACAGGGCGATGACGCGGTTCTGCGTTTTTCGTTCAGAACGAGGTCGCTCAGGCATGGGCGCCTCCGGTGGGAACGAGCCGCGTCTTGCCGGTGAGCAGTTCCTGCATCATCGCCTGCTTGAGGTCCCGGGTCTTGTCGCGGCGGGCCTCGAGCGCGGCCAGCTCGGCATCCATGTCGGAGAGGACGTCGGCGATGGCGGTTTGCTCAGTAGGAACAGGCCACGGGATCTCCTGCTCCTCGACACTTCTCCTCCCGAGCCCAAGCTGCGCAGATCCAATCACTTTCCTGCGTAGCGCAGAGTTCGTTTGGTGGGAATTGATCGTGTAAGCGAAGAACCGTGGATCACCATCTCGTGCTCGCAGGCAATACACGTGGTCGCCTAGCCTGAACTATGCACGAAAGTTGGCTGAGAAGCTGGCTTTCCAATGTTTCAGCGTGCCGCGCGGCGATTGACGCTGACGGATCTCGTTTTGGGTGGTCGATGCCCATTCCGTGGCGCGAATGCGGAGTGTGCTTC
>JAAETT010000094.1 GCA_024228115.1 bacterium | reverse complement strand
GAAGCACACTCCGCATTCGCGCCACGGAATGGGCATCGACCACCCAAAACGAGATCCGTCAGCGTCAATCGCCGCGCGGCACGCTGAAACATTGGAAAGCCAGCTTCTCAGCCAACTTTCGTGCATAGTTCAGGCTAGGCGGGCGCGGAAGCTCTGCGGCGCCGAGCGGCCAGGATCAACGGCAGAACCAACACCAGCTCGAAGCCCACCCCGCAGGAGCTGCCGGGGTTGGTCTCAGAGGTATCGAAATCCGACGCGCAGCCCGGGTCCGGAGAGGCTCCGGTGAAGTCGATCCTTCCGTCCCCGTCGTTGTCGATGCCGTCCTGGCAGGCCGGGTCCTCCGGCCAGAAGCCCGTCAAACAGCCCGGATCGCTCGGGTAGTCGGCAAATCCGTCCACATCGTCGTCCAGCCCGTTGAAGCACTCGCCTGGTGCGAGTGATTTGATGGTCAACTCGACGTCGATTCGCGGTTTCGTGATGCCGTTGCGTGAGTCGGTGACAGGAGCTCCCGTATCGATCAGAGCCTGAACTCCGGCATCCACGGTCAGGCTCGGAGTTGCTGAGCGCATGGCGGCAAATGCGCCCGCGACGAAAGGGGCCGCCATGGAGGTTCCGGTCGCGTTCAACCATAGGGTGCCGCCGAAGAGGCTCGGCGGCACCGATGATTTGATCAAGGTTCCGGGCGCAAGGAGCGTCAGGAAGGACGCGCTGTTGGAAGAGGCGTTGACGACATCACTATCGGTGGTGTTGCCGACGCTGATCATATTGGTGAAGCAGGCCGGTGAACCCATGGCGTTGGTGAAGCTTTCGTTGCCGGAAGACGCGACCGGTGCGATCCCTGCGGCACGAACGGCCGCGACCTCGGAGGCCATGAGTGGGTCGCTTGCGTTGCAGTCGCCCTGGGTCGTGTATTTCCCTCCGCCCAGGCTCATGTTCACCGCCGCGATCGGGGAAGTCGCAGCGACCCGAGCAAAGTTCAGGCCCGCGAGGATGTCAGAGGAGAAGGCCAGGGGGCACGGATCGGGAGCGCTACCGCAATTCGCACTCCCGGTGAACTCCGAGAATACGCGGATCGCGACGATATCGGCGCCCGGGGCAACTCCGGTGTAGGTGGCATGGGCGCCAGCGGCGATGCCCGCTACGTGGGTGCCGTGGAAGCAATCCACCGAGTACGCGCAGTTGGGGGCGGAACCGGTTCCGACCAGCTGCGTCACACCGCCGGGGCAGTCTCCCAGAATCGAGAAGCAGGCTTCTTCGACGACACGGCCGCCGAACGTGGTATGGCCCGAGTCCACGCCCGTGTCGATGATGGCCACGGCCCAGCCCCTGCCGTCGTACATCACTTCAGCGGTCAGGTCTGCACCGACCACCGGGATGCTCTGGTACAGGCCGGGTGCGTAGAGCCGATCCGGGTAGACCGCAACGACGTCCGGCGAGGCAGCAAGCGCCGTGAGGGTGGCCGAGTCTGCTTCGATCGCGAGCAGAGGGAGTTCGTCGAAGCGACGCATGCGCTGCTTGGCCTGGGCCGGAAGGCGTGCCTCGATCCGGGCGCTGGTGTCGGCAATCCGCCGCCGGTCGACGGCCATCCGGGCTCGCCGGCTCGCGGTCGCAGCGAAGGCCGGGTCCGCGAACTCGACGATCACCCGAGTACTTCCCTCGCTCAGCACACGGGTATGCACCTCCGCAGGGATGCTGGACGGCTGGGCTGACGCTGCGCTGCCGGCCAGCAGGGCGGACAGGGCGAGGCCGAGTAGCCGAAGCCGGTGCTGGGGTAGGATGGACGCGAGCATCATGGGCGGATCGTCAGCCTAAGGGAGGTTCTGAGAGGCGTGGGTGACCGGCCTCACGGTCTAGCGGAGGCTGGAAATCGGGGCGTCGACTGAGCCCAGCCGCGGCTCGCTCGGTCAGGCGGAGGTCCGTATCATCGGCGCCCATGACCGACCTCGCGGCTGACCTCCTGACTTTCATCGATCGCTCGCCGACGCCCTACCACGCGGTTGCGGAGGGCCTCGACCGGCTCGCGGCAGCCGGGTTCGAGCCCCTGGACGAAGGCGAGGCCTGGGAGTTGGCTCCGGGCGACGCCCGGACCATCGTGCGGGGAGACGGCTCGCTGCTGGCCTTTCGGGTCGGAGAGGTGTCGCCCGCGGAGGGCGGTTTCCGGATCGTCGGCGCCCATACGGATTCGCCGAACCTGCGCGTGAAGCCGCTTCCCGATGTCGGCTGCGAGGGCTACCAGCAGCTGGCGGTCGAGCCCTACGGCGGCGTGTTGCTGCACACCTGGCTCGACCGGGATCTCAGCCTTGCAGGCCGCGTGAGTTTCGAACGGGACGGGCGGTTGTGTTCGGCGCGGATCGATTTCGACCGGCCGCTTCTGCGAATCCCGAACCTCGCGATCCACCTGTACCGCGAACTGCGTAGCGACGGCTTCAAGGTGAACGCGCAGAAACACACGGTGCCGGTGGTGGGCCTGGAAGGCACGCCGGAGCTGGCCGAGCTTGTCTCCGCCGAACTGGGCCGGGCGGGCGAAGGCAACGTGAAGCCCGAGGATCTGCGCGGCTGGGATTTGATGACCGCCGATTGCCAGCCGGCGGCCTTCGCCGGCAGCGGCGAGGAATTCGTGGCGGCGCCGCGGCTGGACAACCTGGCGTCTTGTCATGCGGGGCTCACGGCCCTGCTTGCGGCCGGAGACTCGCCCTCGCCAGCGGCCACGCGCGTGGTCGTGCTCTACGACCACGAAGAAGTGGGTAGCCGAAGCGCTCAGGGTGCCGGGGGCACGTTCCTGTCGGATGCGCTGGAACGCATCGTCAGTGGTTTCGAGAAGCCCGAGCCTCAAGGTTTGGCCCGAGCCGCAGCACGATCCACGCTGATTTCAGCAGATATGGCCCACGCCGTGCACCCGAACTACGCCGACAAGCACGAAGCGGGCCACCGGCCGCGGCTCGGCGGGGGCCCTGTGGTCAAGGTGAACGCTGGGCAATCCTATGCGAGTGATGCCCAGACCGTTGGGCTCTTCAGCAGCCTTTGTCGGCAACTGGGGTTCGAGCCCCAACATTTCGTCACGCGCAACGATCTGCGTTGTGGTTCGACGATCGGACCGATCTCGGCGGCACGCGTTGGCATCCGCACGGTGGATGTAGGCAACCCGATGCTCTCGATGCATTCCTGCCGGGAGATGGCGGGCCGAGCGGATGTCGTTCCGATGATCGACGTTCTTACTGCGTTCTTCCGCGGCGCATTGGAGGGCTGAGTGGCCGCTTTCGATCCTTTCGCAGAAAAGATGCGTGCAGAGGGGCTACCCGAGCTCGCGATCCGCACCTTCCAGTACTACTACGAGCAGCTCGAGGAGGGCGCGAGCGGAACCTTCTCGAAGGCGGAGATCGAACCGGTCTTCGAGGTACCGAGCGCCGAGGAACTCGATACCCGGGGTGCCGGAAAGAAGGCGCTGGCGCATACCGTCGTACTCAAGCTGAATGGCGGTCTGGGCACGTCGATGGGCATGACCCGCGCCAAATCGCTGCTGCCGGTGAAGGACGGAAACAGCTTCCTCGATGTGATCGCGAAGCAGATCCTCTGGCTGCGCGAACAGCACGCTTGCCCGGTGCCGCTGCTGTTGATGGATAGCTTCCGGACCCGTGACGATTCGCTGGCGGTTCTCGCGAAGCACGAGGGTCTAGCCGGCAAGCTGCCGCTCGATTTCCTTCAGCACAAGGTTCCGCGCATTCGTGCTGACGACCGCACGCCGATCTCCTGGCCCGCCGAGCCGAGCTACGAGTGGTGCCCGCCCGGTCATGGAGATCTCTACACGGCGCTCCTGACCTCGGGCACCCTCGATGCCCTGGTCGACGCGGGTTTTCGCACGGCCTTCGTTTCCAATGCGGACAACCTGGGCGCGGTGCTCGATCTCGAGCTGCTCGGCTGGTTTGCCGAATCCGGCGCGCCCTTTGCGATGGAGGTCAAGGAGCGGACCATCGCGGATCGAAAGGGTGGCCATCTGGCGCTGCGCAAGGGTGGCGGCCTCCTCTTGCGCGAGACGGCCCAATGCCCGCCGGAAGAGCAATCCGAATTCGAGGACATCAAGCTCTATCGCTTTTTCAACACCAACAATCTGTGGCTCGATCTGCACGCGCTTCGTGAAACGCTGAGGGAGCGCGACGGTGTGCTCGGCCTGCCGATGATCAAGAACCTGAAGCCCGTCGATCCCAGGGATCCGAACTCCCCCGAAGTGATCCAACTCGAGACCGCGATGGGTGCAGCCCTCTCGGTATTCGATGGTGCACGTGCGATCCGCGTTCCGGCTCACCGCTTCGCTCCGGTGAAGACCACCAACGACCTCCTCTCCGTTCGCTCCGATGCCTACGAGCTGTCAGAGGATTTTCGCATCGTGCCTGCGCCCGGCGCCCACCCCGAGGATGCGCTGATCGATCTCGACACGCGCTTCTTCAAGACCATGGACCAGTTGGAAGCGCGCTTTCCCGCCGGCCCGCCCTCGATGCGGGAATGCACGGAGTTGGTCGCGCGCGGCGACGTGCATTTCGGTTCAGACGTGGTGGTCCGCGGGGCGGTGCAGGTGGAAGCGCCCGAGGGGGAGGTTCTGCGCGTGCCGGATGGCGCCGTGTTGAGCTAGTCCCTTGTATCGACCAAAGGCGGAAGTGTTGTCATGCTAAGCACTGCGTCCCCCGCAGCCAATCGGTTCTCGCCGTGTCGCGGGCCGATTCATGGGGCCCGTATGTCGAAGAAGCGGTATCGGATTGACTTGACGG